>CAYIBG010000208.1:0-3949 GCA_964361365.1 uncultured Ignavibacteriaceae bacterium
GCCAGTGAGAATCGCCTTGTCGTTCGTCCCGATTCCAAACTCCGCTACCGTGCGGCCGTCCTTGCCGTGAGGCTGAAGGAGGTTCAGCAGTTTCTTGGCTTCGACACCTCCCATGATGTCTTCCGCATAACCGTCTTTAACCTGGATTCGAATGGGTTCCTTGCATATGCCCACGCTCGCCATCGAGCCGTCCACGACCACGATGCCTTGCGACTGGCCTTCGAGCGGAGCAAGGTAAGCCTCTCCGGTGGGCAGGTTTCCCCATTGGCCTTTTTCACGAAACAAGCCTGTGCTCGCATGCGCTTCGCGGCCTTTGATCGGCATTGTGATATCTGTGCCGCGTGGAGCGGTGACTCGGACAACTGAAGTTTTCTCCATCAGGCTGCAGAGTTTCTTCGTGCGGCCGGAAATCTTGTGATAATCGGCATTCATACAGCGGATCATGATTTCCTCGGTGACACCGGGAAGGGTTGCGATGCGAACACCCAGTTCGCTTGCCCCGCGTCGCGAGTCCGTATGTGTAAGAGATTTCGATGTCGGGCACAAGACGACGTGCATCATCTTCATCAACTCAGCTACTTCCTTGGGTGGTTCTTCCCCGTTGGTCTTGCGCGGAAGGATTTCGATAATCATCACCTCGGCGTTCAAATCCTTCGAAGCCTTCCAGAGAGCATAGCCGATGGTACGCAGCGGTTCGTCTGTGATGACGAGGACGCGTTCGCCGGATTTGATCCCCATGCAATCCCGGGCTGCAACCTGGGCGGCCGAGTATAGTTCAGAAGAAATGTCCATGGGAATATTCCTGGTTATTGTGAACCCGCTTTGATCGTCTCCAGCCCATGCGAACGGCCTTAGCGACGCAGCAGTTACGATCAAGCCATATGCGATGTGAGAAATGAGCTCAAAACTTCGAGGAAATGTATTAAAAGAGCGCTGCTAGTGCAAGCGTTGGGATTGCAAGGAATTCTTAAAATCCGATTGAAAACGAAGCCGGTTTGCTGGCATGAATCATCGAATGAGGATCATTTTTTTCGTTTGAACGAATTCGCCTGCAATCAGACGGTAGAAATAGACTCCGCTCGAAGCGAAAACGCCTGTATCGGTTTTCCCGTTCCAGTCGTATTCGTGGTGGCCTGCAGCGAGTTTCTCTTCAAGAATCGTCGATACCCTCTGCCCGAGCAAATTGTAGATCTTGAGAGATACGTTTTCCGTTGAGGGGATCGTGAATTGAATTCGTGTTGCAGGATTAAAAGGATTCGGATAGTTCTGAAGCAGCTCAAATTGCTGAGGCAGGTCTTGGTGATCGACGGTAGAGAGAATCTCTGGATTAAAGGCCCATAGATCGCTTGAAGTTACGAGATGTGTAGCCAGGATCTCGAACTCGTTTGTTCCTGTCGGCTCGTCCCAGAGGTCGTAGTCCTTGCGATTGAATACGCACCACCACATGACTGGTAATGAAGTTGTGAGAATGGTCTGCTGCAACGAGGGGGAAGGAGTAGAGGCCGTGTATGGACTATTAAAAATAAATAACCACTCTCGAGGGCCGACCAAGCCATTGTCTTGTCCACTTGAGTTTGAAGGTGGGTAGTACTTGCCATCGACAAGGCCATTGGAAACGTTGTTTTCCAGAAATCCCACAGCGAGGCGTGCAGGGGGATTCGACTCCGTGTCAAAAGCGGCAAGGGGAACGGATTTCTTGTAATCTTGATATGCATATGATGACGATGTGTTGATGATATACGGAGCGAACTCCGGCCTGGCAGCCCCGACGTTTGCGGCCCGAAGGTATCGATAAGCGTAGGACGTGTTTGGATCGGTCACAGAGTTTTCGTCCCAGCCGGCATATGGGTTCAACCCGTTATTGATGGGTGCTGTTGTCTTAGCGATTGCCTGAGCCCAAACTATCAGCACATTCTTCAATTGGCCTGGCGGGACGGCACGATCGGGCACATTGCCAAAATAGTGGGCCGGATCGTCCCAACCGATTGATCCAGAAAAACCTTCAAATCCCATCGATTGCGCTCCCTCGAAAGTAATTCGTCGCGTCCCCTTAAGTACGTGCCAGTCTTTCATTCCGGCCTTTTGCGGATCAAGAATCGTTCCTCTGAGCAATTTGAAACCGTCCGTCACTGGTATGTTGTGTCCGAGCGTATCGGGCAGGAAATGGTTCGCAAAAAGAATCCTGCCGTCGGTTGAATCTTTGAGCGTAATTCCTCTGTTCCCCAATGAGTCGACTGAATCAACGCCAATGACGACGTATGTATGGCCCTTCACGACTCCTGGATCAACAATCCGGACCTCAAAGTTACCGTCTGCTCTTCCCTTTGGGTGGCCAACGATTGCATAACGTAGTGGAGAGGCCAGCGGAAAGACGCGAAACGCCACTGTATCCTGCCATTTGTTGTATTTCGAATCGAACATGGAGATAGCAACGCGATACAAGGTGTCGGCGTGGCTTGCAGGAATCGCGATGGAAAAATAACTCTCAACATTGTTGACGGGTGCCCTCATGTAGAGAGAGCTGTTCGGTGCAACTGAAATTGGCTGGACCGATCTTCCGAGCTCGAGATCGGGTGTGGCGGTAATCCTCAGATTGTTGATCGTGTCTTGAGTTGCGTTTTGAATCGTAAAAGCAAACCTCACATTTTCTCCGGGATTGACGACGCCATCATTGTTGAGGTTATCGGAAACGACCGTTGGGCCAACAGCTCTGACGGGCCCGAGAGTGGTAATAAAATCGACCGCACGACTGACATTCAGCCGGTTGCTGAATGAATCCCGGACATCCGCATCCAGATAGAGGCCATTGTGCTCGCGTGGAATCGTAACTGAATTCGCAAACCTACCATCTCCTGCGGTCCCGTCTCCGTGAATCCCATCGTCATAAAGCTCGACGTTTGCAATCATTGAGCCGGCTTGCGTCTTCAACGTCGTCGAAATCGAAACAAGCGACACAGATTGGCTCTCAGCCATGAGCTTAACGGTCGCTTCAGAAACAGTCGGATAAGCAACCTCGGTGATTATTCCGGGCGCTCTCGTGAGCGTAAAAAGAGAGTTATGGACGGCTTGTGCGACATTATCAGTATGGCGCATGACTGATAGACTCGAAAGTCGGTCGGCACCAAGGCCTGCCACAAGTGCAACCACCACTTCCTGAGTATCACCCGGTGTGAGCGAAAACGGCCCGGAAGATGTCACGGTCCTCCGGTCGCCATTGCCAAATGAATAATTCGTTCCCAACCCGTCGATGAATCCGGATTGCACAACCGGATCCCCTGAAAGAGGAAATTTCGAGGGTGGAAAGGGTCCGCTAGGGTAAAGAACATCAGGTGAGAAATCCCCGATTGGAGCGAATCCACGCAGGAGTTTCCACCATTGGCCGGTTAGACAAGAATATCCAATGTTATCGATGCAGCCGAATGAACCTCCCGAACCAAAGTAACCGAATGATGACAAGTGGAGGTTTTTCCAACCAAAGAGTTTTCTCACACCTATGATCGCTGAGTCACCTTGGGACGGAACCACAGGTCCTTGTACAATGTCATAACCAAAAGCCGGCGGAGGTAGATTGAAACTTGCATACAGCGCATCTACTGTTCCTCCGTTATAGTAATATCCCATTTGTGTGACCGTGTCGCACCCGACTCGATCGTCTGGAAATGAACCGAGGTCGCCGTCGGACCATTGCGCAACATACATACTGTCAATCCAAAAAGAGCCCAAGGAAGGAGTAATATTGCGGCTCGTGTCAACTCCTCCCTTGTTGATAATTCTCAGCCTACGAAAGATCACATTCGACAGTATCTCATTTCGGCTGTATCCCCAGGTTGTGAGTTGTAACTCCAGGCCCAGAGGGTAGGACGCAAAGCTTTGTGCCCGAGTAACATCAAGGTCGTTGAATACCGTCCACATTACCTGGTCTGCCGGTGCATTCGGATTTGCTCCGGAG
>CAYIBG010000209.1:0-3940 GCA_964361365.1 uncultured Ignavibacteriaceae bacterium
ACACAAAAACCATCAACGGGATGAACGGCGGTGTCGACCTCAGTGCTCCGACGCCGGTCTTCGACAATGTTTCGGCGACTGTCAAGGACACTGCTTCAGAGAGGACGAAACGGCACGACGTGACACTCTCCTTGATTGGCCGTGTGTTCGAAGACTCACTGTCCACCACCCAGCTGTCTCTTTATCATTCCTCCCTTGAGAACGAGTACAACGAAGAGTCGGCCACATACCAAAATGCGAGGACTTCTTTCTTCAGGGGAATCCGTTTTTCCCAGGTGTTCGACCGCGGAAGCGTCTTTCTGGGATTTGACGTTCAGGAAATCCATGTCGATTCAAGCCTCTATGTTCTTGGGCGCAATGAGACCACGAGCGCTTTCTTCGGAAAAATCAGCAAGAGGCTTTGGAATCTGCTGACACCGTCTTTCTTTGCGAGATTTGAAAATCGTCGAGGCAAGCCTTCTTTGTCAATTGGGTCTGCTGTGGAGCTGAACTTCGGGGAGAGCATCTCGTTTTTCGCAGGTGTCAGCGGGTCGGGTCCTATAGAATCTAAGCCTGTCGAAGTTTCTTCATCCGATAGTTCTATTTTGCAGCTTGGCAATCTTGCAAGGGAAAAACACAAATTTCTTGAGGCTGGATTCCGTTTTTCTCCCGATGAATCTTTTAGCTTATCGCTAACCGGTTTCCAGCGAATTACGCAAGATGCCCTCGTCACGAGGTTTTCGGGGCCGGCTCCCAATTATCCGAGTATCTCCGTCTTCAACATTCCTGAATCAAAGTCGGAAGGAGTCGCGGGGAATGTATCGCTTCGCTGGGGCAACGTTGAGGCGTACGGTGTGCTTACCTACCTGCGATATACAGAAGGAGATACGCTCAAAACATTGATTCCAGAGCTTGTTCTTTCGGGTGAATTGGCGTACCGGGATAAATTTTTCAATGATGCGCTCGATGCGCGCTTGGGAATCCGCTCGAGATTCATGAGCCAACATCGGGGAAAAGAATACCTCCCGCGTCAAGGCCTCTGGGTGGAAAATATCCGGACGCAGCCGGGTCAGTTCTCAGCGATGGATCTTTTCGCCATTTTGCACATCGGGGACGCCTTCATCTCGGTGACGTGGGAAAACCTCTTGAACGCAAACTACTTCATTACACCGGTGTATCCCATGCCCGGCAGGAATTTCAAACTTGGCGTCAACTGGGTCTTCGTCGACTGAACGATGAGCAGTGTGGTTTCCATCTTCGGAAGTTCGCATCCCATGGAAGGTCATGCAGACTACAGGGTCGCCTACGAAATCGGAGCAGAGCTGGGCAGGTCGGGGTTCAAGATTTGCAACGGAGGATATGGCGGCATCATGGCGGCCTCGGCACGAGGCGCCAAAGAGGCCGGTGCGTCCACAATCGGCGTCACGACCGATTTCTATAAGAGCCGGGCAAACCTCTGGATCGACAAGGAAATCAAGTTGCCGACCCCCATGGACCGGCTTTTAATGCTCGTCGAGCTCGGCGAGGCGTATGTTGTCCTCAAAGGCGGGACGGGGACCTTGCTCGAACTAGCGTGCGTTTGGGAATTCATCAACAAAAACGTTGTGAAAGAAAAGCCCATTGTGGTATTCGGGGATTTTTGGACACCCGTAATCGGGGCTTTACGGAAGCAGGGCCTTGAAGAAGAGATTGGCGACGTGACGCGTTTCGTCCTTCGCGTAGACACGCCCCAGGAATGCGCCCGGGTTCTCCTGGAAAAACTTGCTCTCAGTGCGAAGCTATTGCCCGGTCAATAGCGTGCAACATTTGTTGCGCTGAGCGGTCCCAGCTGAAGGATCGTGCCCACCGCGCCGCTCCCTTACTCATTTTTTCCTGGAGTTTCCTATCGCCCAGGAGTGCAAGGATTTTCTGACTCAGCTCCGGGATGTTTCCGTATTCAAACAGCTGTCCCGTCCTGTCGTTGAGCACCGAATCCCGTAATCCCGGAACATTGCTTGCAATCACCGGCACCCCGCACGCATTCGCCTCAACCACAGTCAGTCCCCATCCCTCCTTGATCGACGTATTGACCACAAGGTGCATCTGATTGAGCATTCGCACTTTGTCCTCATCGGAAACCATTCCTGCAAACCGAACAGAGTTCTCCATGCCCAGCTGTTTACTCAGTGCTTCGAGCTCGGGTCGTGCATCGCCATCCCCGAGGATCCAGAGCCTGGCTTTGGGCATCGATTCTCTGACGAGCTTGAACGCCTGAATGAGATGGTCGATGCTCTTATATCGCTTAAGCCTTCCTAAATACCCGACGAGGGGAACCCGGCCTTTTTTGATCCTGAGCTGTCTGTAGAGTCTCGAATCGATGGCATTTTGTACAAGCGAGATGTTGGCCGCATCAAACCCCCGATGCACCATCTCTTGTTTTGTGCTCTCAGATACGACGGCCATGGGTGTCCTACGATACACCTGGAAAGCCAGCTTCTCAGAAAGATGGACATAAAGGGCGGCAGGTATCGAAGCCTCACGGAAAATACTCTTTCCAAACCAGTGGTGTGCAATCCCAATCAACGGTCCGCGAACGAACCTCGGAGTATAGAAGGGAATCTTGTTGATGTCGTCCACCACAACATCGAACCCTTCTTTCCTGAACTGAGAGCGGTAACGGTAGGGCACAATGAGATTAAAGTAATTCCTTCCGCCTTCTCGAACCACTCGAATACCGTCGATCCATTCTTCCGGCTTTGCTCCCGGAAAGGAGGAGCAAAAGAGAGTGACCGAATGGCCTTGACCGGCCACGCGTTTGAAAATCTCGTGGAGATGGACTTCGGCGCCGCCACCCAGGGGATTCCTAATATCCTGCCAATTGAGAACGAGTATGTTCAATCGAGTGAAATTATTTCCGGCCGACGACGCCGATCGAGATGCCCGTATAGTGCGGGAAAACGGTGGTTCTCAGCGAGGCCCGCATCTTTGTCCTCAACGAGCTGAGAAATGAGTTGAGCCGGGGATAGAGCGGCAGGAGCACGCCCGCCTTTTTGGCGGCCTCGCGCAAAGCCCTGTAAAAGAAGCTCGGATACATCCACTCGCCATAAGAATGGACCGGCGTCAGACCCTGCGCTTGAACGATACGGCGGAGCTCACGCATGGAAAACGAACGCTCCCACCCCGCAAACCATTTGTCCAAAGCCATGAGAACATGTTTTGCAAGAGTGTAGGCGTGATAGCGCTGGGGAACATCGACGAGAAGAAATCCCCCCTTTTTCAGGACGCGTACGTTCTCCTGCAGTAACAACTCTGCCCGTGGTTTCTGAAAATGTTCGAGGAGCCCCTGGTGAAAAACGATGTCAAACGCTCCATCCCGAAATGGGAGGTTGAACGCGTCTCCGCCAAGGATGGCCACTTCAACATGTTGTTCCAGCGCCAAGTTTTTGAGAATACGGAGGGACTGCGGAGAGTAATCAAGTTGAACAACTTCGGCGCCGTGCTGCACCAACGGAAAACTGTCTCTGCCGGTACCCGCGCCTATCTCGAGGATTTTTTTTCCGCGAAGATCTGTCACCGCAAGGAGGTTACGGAGGATCCTGTCGGCGTTTGAGTAAACCTCATCGACATCTTTCTTGTCTTGCCAAAACGACTCCCAATGTGCGAGCCTTGACTCTTTCACCCACCTACTTCCCCTTTGCCGGTTTCGAATCCTGGGGTGCGACGGGAGGCGCCGCCGACATGGCCCTGCGCACTTCGATCTGGGATTTCAACTGAGAAATCACCTGGTCAATCCCCTGTTGATTGTATGCGGTTTTCAAAACGGAGAGTAGGTTTTCGGCATTCTCGTACTGCTCGAGATCAAGATAGGTGTAGAACATCAAAACATAAGGATTCGATTGAGACAAAGGCTCGTTGACACCGCGATCGATAAGAGACTTCAGGTCGGAAACAATTTCCAATGAAAGCTGGCGCGACGCCTCTT
>CAYIBG010000210.1:0-3920 GCA_964361365.1 uncultured Ignavibacteriaceae bacterium
AGGAATGCCTCGCCGACAATATTCTTCTCAGGAACGAATCCCCAGAAGCGGCTATCGAGGCTGTTTTCCCGATTATCACCCATCACGAAATAATAGTCTTGTTCGATTCGGTACGTTTTTACCGGCCTCCCGTCAACGAAGATGGCACCGCGCTCATCGGTTGATACTTCGTGGCCCTCTCGAAGAACAATCGGCTTCCACTCCTCGACGCTGGAGGGGTCGAGATCTATCGACTGGCCCTTCGACGGCACTCTCCGGGCTTTGTAATGGTCCGATGCCAAAAGAGCGTTTGGGGGTGTCTCCATGCGCCGGTCATTCACGTACGCCTCTCCGCTGCGAATCTCAACCCAATCACCTGGCAAGCCGACACATCGCTTGACGAAATAAACGGGTTCGCCTTCACCAAACTGCTCCCGATCGCCCGGATATTCGAAAACGATCACATCGCTTCTTTTCACCGATGTGAACATGGGGATCGAAAACGTCGGGATTGCTTTGCTCGTAAACGGAATATATCGAGGAGAACTCAGCCCGTAAGAGAGTTTGTTCACGAGGAGAAAATCACCTACCAACAATGATTGTTCCATCGAGGATGTGGGAATTCGATACGCTTCCACCACAAATACCTTTAGAGTCAAAGCAACGACGATCGCCAAGAGCAAAGTCTTTGAATAGCCGATGAACTTTTCACGGCTGACTTCCAACGTCGGCGACTGCGCGTGAGCTTGAGTGATCTGCTGCTCCACTACTTGATCAACGATCCTATTCTTCCCCAGCGGACGGATGCGATACGGCCAAAAATGTCGTAGATTGCCAAATCGGAATTCCACGACCAGTAAACGACCAACGGAGAGCCGACCAGGTTGTCTTTCGGAATGAATCCCCAGTACCTGCTGTCGAGACTGTTGTCCCGATGGTCTCCCATACCAAAGAGATAATCTCTCTCAGCGACATATTCTTTAGCGGGTTTGCCGTCAATCATCACATATTCCCCCTGCAGCTCGACGGCGTGTCCTTCTCGCTTGATAAAAACTTCCCATCGCGGAAAATTGTCGGCGTTGAGCGGAATCACCATCCCTTTGGCGGGAACGACAAGGGGTCCGTATTGGTCTTGATTCCACGGCGCACCTGGAGGGAAAACACCCTGATCCACCTCTCCCTGGACAAAGGGCCTCTGCATGTCAAACCTGGCGTTGCGTGGAAACTGCATTTGCTGACCGTTGACGTAGAGGGTTCTGTCTTTCACCTGGATGGTGTCGCCGGGCAGACCAACGCATCGCTTCAGGTAAAAGACAAAATCGACAGGCTCGATTTCATCGCGCATGCCGGGAAAAACAAAGACGATGACATCACCGCGCTCGACATCGCGAAACCCGGGCACCTTGAACCAGGGAAGCCTGACGTTCGTAAACATGATGTTCCGCGGCGAGGTCCCTCCGTAAATGAACTTGTTAACAAACAACAACTCTCCCGTCAGCACCTCGTTCTCCATGGATCCGGTGGGAACAAGGAACGACGCAATCACAAAATTGTTGATCACCAGAAACATTCCCAAGACGATTCCGAACTCCCTGAAGAAAGCCTTGGTCTTCTCTTTCCAGGTTTGCGGCTTGTCTTTTTGTTGTTCTTGTGTTTTTTCTGTTGTCATAAATTCGTTCCTCAATCCTCCATCGACAGGATCGCCAGGAAGGCTTCCTGCGGGACTTCAACTCTGCCAACCTGCTTCATCCTTTTCTTTCCTTCGCGTTGTTTTTCCAGCAGCTTCCGTTTTCTGGTGATATCGCCCCCGTAGCATTTTGCCAAAACATTTTTTCGCATTGCACTCAGCGTCTCACGCGCAATCACTTTACTTCCGATAGCCGCTTGAATGGCAACTTCAAACATTTGACGTGGAATAAGCTCCCGAAGTTTCGAGCTCAGTTTTTTTCCCCATTCGTAGGATTTTGAGCGGTGCACAATCGTCGAAAGGGCGTCAACGGACTCCCCGTTTAGCAGAATGTCGAGCTTCACGAGGTCGGATTCACGGTACTCCAAAAAATCGTAATCGAGTGATGCGTAACCGCGGGAGAGCGATTTCAGCTTATCATAGAAATCGAAGATGATCTCTGCCAACGGAAGCTCATATTGGATGTCTGCCCTCTCCGGACTAAGATAGGTCGTGTTCCTGTGAATACCCCGCCGGTCCATGCACAACTTCATGATGCTGCCGATGTACTCCGATGGAACAATGATTTGAGACTTGACAAACGGTTCTTCTATTTTTTCGATCATGCTGGCATCGGGCATGAAGGCCGGGTTATCGATCGCCAAGACCTCCCCGTTGGTGCGGGTGACCCGGTATTCCACGTTGGGGACCGTGTTGATGAGCGATTGGTTGTACTCCCGCTCCAATCTTTCGCGCACGATCTCCATATGAAGCAGCCCGAGAAAGCCGGCGCGGAAGCCAAACCCGAGAGCCACCGAAGATTCAGGTTCGAAGACCACGGCCGCATCGTTGAGGCGGAGTTTTTCGAGAGCATCACGCAATTCGCCAAAAGCGTCGCTGTTCGAAGGATAGAGCCCGCTGAACACCATCGGCTTCGGTTCCCGGTATCCGGGCAACGGTTCCGCTGCGGGGTTCTTCACCAGCGTAATCGTGTCGCCAACTTTTGTGTCATGGACATCCTTCACGCTGGCGATAATGTAGCCGACGTCGCCTGCAGAAAGCACTCCGGTTCGTTTTCGCTGCATTTCCAGGACGCCGATGTCGTCCGCCTGAAACTCCTTCCCGTTTGAGAAAAACCTGATCATATCTTTTTCCCGGACTGTACCGTCGAAAACCCGCACATACGCGACTGCTCCCCGATACTCATCAAACACAGAATCAAAAATGAGCGCCCGGAGCGGCGCCTGGGGATCTCCTTTAGGCGCAGAAATCCTTTGAACAATCGCTTCGAGAACCTCCGGAGTCCCAATTCCTGATTTCGCACTGCCCATCAGAATATCTTCCTCTTTACATCCGACGAGGTCTACAACCTGTTTCTTGACTGTTTCAACCATCGTTTTGGCGCTGGGAAGGTCGATTTTATTGATGAATGGGATGATTTCCAGGCCGGCATCGATAGCGAGGTAGAGGTTTGCAATAGTCTGGGCCTCGACACCTTGCGTTGCGTCAACGACGAGGATAGCTCCCTCGCACGCGGCAAGAGAGCGGGACACTTCGTAGGTGAAATCCACGTGGCCCGGTGTATCGATGAGGTTGAGCGTGTAATCCTTTCCATCCCGGGATTTGTATTTCATCGGTATCGCATGGAGTTTGATGGTTATTCCACGTTCCTGTTCCAGTTCCATGTCGTCCAGCACTTGTTTGGTCATTTCCCGCGCTGAAATGGTATGTGTCAGCTCCAGGAGTCTGTCCGCAAGCGTGGATTTCCCGTGGTCGATATGTGCGATAATGCAGAAGTTTCGAATGTGGTCCATGATGAACGAGGTAACCTTGTCAAGGTTAACGAGCGGCGTCAGCTAACCTTGACAAGGTTAGCCTGGCACCAAAATAACAAAGAGTAAAGAGCTCGGGACCCTTTACTCCTTGCTTGAAAAATATAGCTGAAAATGGCTTGAAGAGCAAGGTGGGCACGAAGAGCATTTCGCCTCGATCCTTAGTACTTTGTTATGGTTCAAGGAGGCCACACCATGAAAATCGTTATCGCAGGCGGCAGCGGGTTTCTGGGTTCCGCTTTACTGAGAAAGCTTGTCGAGGCTCGTCACTCTGTTATCCTCCTCTCAAGAGCCCCCGATTCAGTAAGATCAAAACTCCCGACCTCTGTACAAATCGAGAAATGGGATGCCGCAAGTGTCGGTGGCTGGGCCGCTCATATAGAACAAGCAGACGCCGTGATAAACCTTACGGGAGAATCGATCGCCGGGAAGCGGTGGACGGC
>CAYIBG010000211.1:0-1127 GCA_964361365.1 uncultured Ignavibacteriaceae bacterium
GGACATCTCGCCGATGGTGGATGCCTATTGCGAGAAACACAAGGTGGTTGACAACGTGAGGCGCGGTAATGTGATGGCGCGGATGCGCATGATTGTTCTCTATGATATTTCTGCCAGAGAAAAGGCGCTCGTGATCGGCACAAGTAATAAAACAGAGCTTCTGCTTGGCTACGGAACCCAGCACGGCGATATAGCGTGCGCAATCAATCCGATAGGCGACCTGTACAAGACGCAAGTGTGGCAGATCGCTGCCGCTATCGGCGTACCACAGTCCGTTGTCGACAAGAAGCCGACTGCGGATTTGTGGAAAGGCCAAACGGACGAGGGAGAGCTGGGCTTCAGTTACCACGATGTAGATCAATTGTTGTTTCAAATGGTGGACGAGCGCCGCTCTGATGAGGAGCTCGTGCAACTCGGGTTCTCTTTGGAATTCATTCGGAAGGTTCGTCTGCTTCTTCGGAAAAACCAGTTCAAGCGCCGCCCGCCCGTCATTGCAAAAGTCTCCTACCGCACGCTCAACGTGGACTTCCGGTATGTCCGCGACTGGGGTATCTAAGCCTTCCGAAGGTTTCCAGGAACAAACCAAGACCTTCGGAAGGATTCCTTAGCTGACTGAACTCCATGGGATTCAAAGACCACGTCGGCACGCTTTACATCGTAGCAACCCCCATCGGTAATCTCGAAGACATCTCAGCCCGCGCTGTCAAGGTTCTCTCCGCGGTGGACCTGATCGCAGCAGAAGATACACGCACAACGAAAATCTTGCTCGACCGGTATGGAATCAAAAAACCGGCGGTGAGCTATTTCAGTCGGAATGAGAAATACCGTGCACCCCAGATTATCGAGAAACTCCTCTCAGGCCAGTCTGTGGGACTGGTATCCGACGCAGGAACTCCGGGCATATCCGATCCGGCTTATCTTCTCATCAGTCAGGCAGTAGCTCAGAACATTCCTGTCGTGCCCATTCCGGGAGCAACGGCGTTTCTTTCGGCGCTGATCTTGAGCGGTCTTCCGATGGACAGGTTTCTGTTTGAAGGGTTTCTGCCCCAGAAAAAGGGACGAAAAACGAAATTGGAATCACTCAAGTCCGAAGACAGAACAATAGTCCTCTACGAATCACCTCACCG
>CAYIBG010000211.1:1227-3915 GCA_964361365.1 uncultured Ignavibacteriaceae bacterium
ACGAAGGGCGGCATCATTGTTCCTGACACGGCGAAAGAAAAGCCGGTGTGGGGAGAGGTTGTCGCTGTCGGGCCAGGCCGCGTGGAAGACGGAAAAGTCATCCAGATGGAAGTGAAGACCGGAGACAAGATCCTGTACGGCAAGTATTCCGGGACAGAAGTCACGCTTGACGGTGAAGAGCTGTTAATCATGCGTGAAAGCGACATTTTTGCAATCATGCCAAAGTAAAAAAGGAGAAACTAAGAAATGTCTGCCAAGATGATTCATTTTAGTTCTGATGCACGGTCGGCCTTGAAGAAAGGCGTCGACCGGCTTGCCGATGCGGTGAAAGTGACGCTCGGACCCAAGGGCCGCAATGTTGTCATTGATAAGAAGTTCGGTGCACCGACGGTGACCAAAGATGGTGTCACCGTTGCGAAGGAAATCGAGCTGGAGGATCCCATTGAAAACATGGGTGCCCAGATGGTGCGTGAAGTTGCCTCCAAGACATCCGACGTCGCAGGCGATGGTACGACAACCGCTACGGTTCTTGCTCAGGCCATTGTGCGTGAGGGTCTCAAAAACGTCACGGCCGGAGCCAATCCGATGGATTTGAAACGGGGAATCGACCTCGCTGTCAAAGCCGTTGTCGAAGGTTTGAAAGAGATCAGCAGGAAGGTGGGGGATGATAAGGAAAAGATTGCCCAGGTTGGCACTATTTCTGCCAACAACGACCGGACGATCGGCGACCTCATTGCCAGCGCAATGGACAAGGTCGGCAAAGATGGCGTCATCACGGTCGAGGACGGCAAGGAGATCGAGACGAAGCTTGACGTGGTCGAGGGTATGCAATTTGACCGCGGCTATCTGTCCCCTTATTTCGTGACAGACGCAGAGACGATGGAGACCGTACTTGAGGATCCGTACATCCTTATCCATGACAAAAAGATCAGTGCGATGAAGGATTTGCTGCCGATTTTGGAAAAAGTGGCGCAATCGAGCCGCTCGGCTCTCATTATCGCTGAGGAAGTCGAAGGCGAAGCACTCGCTACTCTCGTGGTCAACAAATTGCGCGGTACGTTGCGCATTTGTGCGGTGAAAGCTCCGGGATTCGGCGACCGCAGAAAGGCCATGCTCGAGGATATCGGAGTTCTTACTGGCGGCACGGTGATTTCCGAAGAGAAAGGCTTCAAGCTGGATAACGCCCAGTTGTCCTACATGGGCACGGCGAAGCGGGTGACCATCGACAAAGACAACACGACCATTGTCGAAGGTGCGGGGAAGAAAGACGAAATCAAGAAGCGGATCAACGAAATCAAGCAACAAATTGACAAGACCACTTCAGATTACGACAAAGAAAAGCTGCAGGAACGTCTTGCGAAACTCTCCGGCGGCGTCGCTGTCCTGAAAATCGGGGCTTCGACAGAAGTCGAAATGAAGGAGAAGAAAGCTCGTGTGGAAGATGCTTTACATGCAACCCGGGCGGCTGTCGAAGAGGGTATCATTCCTGGCGGCGGAGTAGCTTACTTGCGCTGCTTGAAGAAGCTTGACGGAATCAAAACGGAGAACGATGACCAGAAGATCGGCATCGAAATCATCCGCCGGGCCGTCGAAGAGCCGATTCGGTGGATTGTTCAGAACGCAGGGCTTGAGGGCTCGGTGGTCGTGAACAAAGTCAAAGAAGGCAAAGACGACTACGGTTTCAACGCTCAGACAGAGAAATATGAAAACCTGATCGGGGCGGGAGTCATTGACCCGACGAAGGTAGCTCGTATTGCGCTGGAGAATGCAGCAAGCGTGGCCGGTTTGCTCTTAACGACAGAGGCAACGATCGTGGAGAAGCCGAAAGAGGACAAGGCGCCTATGATGCCCCCGGGTGGCGGCGGAATGGGCGACATGTATTAAGCAGATTCAGAACTCAAACAAAGCCCCTTCGTGCGACTGCATGGAGGGGCTTTTTTGTTGAGGTTTCTTTCTCTACATTTCTTTCCGTATGCGAATTCCTGACGACAAAATCGATGAAGTCCGCTCGGCATCGGACATCGTCGATGTCATCTCCTCTCACGTCCGCCTCAAGAAACGGGGGAAGAATTTCCTCGGTTTATGCCCTTTTCACCAGGAAAAAACGCCTTCCTTTACCGTAAGCTCTGAAAAGCAGATGTACCACTGTTTCGGTTGCCACAAAGGCGGCAACGTGTTCACGTTTGTCATGGAATTCGAAAAAGTATCCTTCATCGAGGCTGTTCGTGCGTTGGCAGAACGCGCAGGAATCACGCTTCCCTCCGATCACATTTCGTCTGAGCAACAGACAGAAACAGAGGCTCTCTACGCTGTCTGCAGGTTCGCCGGGCTATACTTCTATAACAATCTCACGAAAACGGACGAGGGCAGGTCGGCAGTGGAATACTTCCATTCACGCGGGTTCACGGATGACACAATGCGTAATTTTGGCCTTGGCTATGCGCTGAACGGTTGGGATGGGCTTCTGCGTCGGGGGGCGGAAGAGGGCCTGAAGATCGAGCATCTTTTGGGGGCAGGCCTCATTCGGAAACGCGAGGACGGCTCCCACTACGATTACTTCCGCGGGCGGGCCATGTTCCCAATTTTCTCAAGTGCGGGACGGGTGATTGCATTCGGCGCCCGGAAGATGCGGGATGACGACCCGCTCGGGAAATACATCAATTCTCCCGAAACCCCGGTATACAACAA
>CAYIBG010000212.1:0-3906 GCA_964361365.1 uncultured Ignavibacteriaceae bacterium
GACTCGCTTTCAAAATCCCGGGGCGCGTGGGCGACTCGCCAATCTTGGGCGCGGGTCTCTACGTCGACAACGAGGTGGGAGCGGCAGGCTCAACGGGAAGGGGAGAATCGAACCTTCTGGCGTGCAGCAGCGTTATGATTGTGGAATACATGCGACAGGGTAAATCTCCCGAACAGGCCTGCATCATGGCGTGCGAACGAGTTGCAAAGCAAACCAAAGAAAAGCGGCTCCTTGACGACAAGGGGAGGCCGAAATTCGGCTTGAATTTCTATGCCCTGAACAAGAAGGGCGAATTCGGAGGGGCTACGCTCTGGAGCGGTGGAAAATTTGCAGTCAATACCGGCGAAAAAGAAAGCCGCCTTGTGGAATTGGCGTTCTTATACAAGAGAGAACCACGAGCGAGTAACTAAGATATGCCCTGGATTATGAGCGTTACGGTAACGTTACTTGCTCCGCTTGTACTGATCAGTTATTACGTCGGCCGGAAACTCTTTAAGGCCACGACACTGAGGTTTTCATGGAACCACAAGAGAACAAGGTGGATGACCATCGCCGCTTATGGTTACATGCACTTACTGCCGATCCTCTTTGCCCTTTCGTTCTTCGTAGGCGGCAGGGGAGTCACGTTAGCTTTCACGGGCGAAAATCGGTGGGTTGATTTTTTCATCGTTTATCCGTTTTGGGTAACCCTCGTCGTCAACATCCAGGCAGCGCTTCTTTTTTCTCTCACCGACCTTTCAAAACTCGTTTTCAGGAAGTTCTATAAAGCCTCGCGGGACCGGTGGAGAGACGTGGAATCGAAAACGGTCTTGACGGTGTTTGGCTTCATTCTGGCCTACTCGGTTATCACGATATCATTCAATACATGGACGGTGCGGCTCTCAGAAAAAGTCATTGCTCTGCCTTCGCAATTCGCCGGACTTGACGGGCTTCGCATAGCTCAGATTTCCGACGTGCAAGGAGACGGTCGCACAACAGAAGAAGACCTCAGAGACTATGTGAAACGAGTGAACGACCTCCATCCCGACCTGATCCTGTTCGGAGGAGATATTGTTACTTCCGGTGAGAAGTACATCGAATCGACGGCCGCCATTCTCGGCGAATTGAGGGCGAAGTATGGTATTTATGCAGCTGTTGGAGACCACGACATTTTCTCGAACAGGAGCAGAGTCGTCTATGCTCTGACGAGCAACGGGATTCAGGTAATCGAAGATTCAAGCATTGTGGTGCAAACAGAAAAGGGGCCGATTGAGATCACCGGAATCACCTACACCTATCGTCAGCGGCCTGATGAAGCATCTTTGGCCAAAGCGATGAATGGCAATTCTGCAGTTTATAGAATCCTGTTGTGTCATCAACCTGCAGAGCCGCTGGTAAGAGTTGCCAGCCAGAGAGGATACAATCTCTACGTCGCCGGCCACACGCACGGCGGGGGATTGGCCTTTGGCATTCCGGGTTTGTTCCTAGTTGCTCCAGCCTCGTTCGAGAGCCGTTATGTGAGCGGATTGTATCACAACGACAACCTGCAAGTGAGCGTCACGAATGGCCTCGGCCTCACGCTGGCTCCCATCCGTTTCAACGCTCCAGCCGAGATCACATTGCTGACGCTGGTCAAGAAATGAGCCCATTGGAGAAAGAACTGTCAGACATTCGAAACGCAACGCCCCGGGAATCGCTACAGCTGTATTTTGATGTCTCAAACCGCGCGTTGGTCCGCATGGTAGGTGAAGAATCTCTCGATCTCCTCCACCGGATCTCCACAAACGAGATGCTCAGCCTGGCGATGGGAGCATCCCGCCAGACCATCCTGACGAGCGAAAAAGGGAGGATGATAGAATTGGTGTCGGTGTACAGACAAAGTAAGCAGGAACTCATCCTTGCAGGCTCATCCCACGACCCGGCCATCCTTACTCACTGGCTTTCGAAATTCATTATCATGGAAGATGTGAAGGTCGAGATGATTCAAGACCCTCATATTCAGATTCTTATACCCGGCGATAGCTCTCGAGTTTCCAATATCTTGAGCTCTAATCCATCATCCAACACGTTCATTATGATCGAACACTGGGAGAAGACAACGTGGGCGAGGCTTGTCATTCCAAGTTCATCTGATCATATCACTGGAGAACTCAAACGTGCTGGGTTCACACGGGGATCCGATGTCGGGCTTGAAGCCGCAAGGATTGCAGATGGAATTCCAGGCCATCCGAACGAATTTGTCGACTTCAACCCTCTGGAAGCCGGCCTGAAGCATCTCGTAAGTTTTTCGAAGGGTTGCTATGTGGGACAGGAGGTGATCGCACGGCTCGATACGTACGAGAAGGTGCAGCGCTCTCTAAGACGACTGAAGCTTTCAGAAATGCCATCCAGGCTTCCTGCTCCCATCGCTTTTGACAGGGAGGAAGCCGGCGTGCTTACCAGCGCTTCCGGAAACCCTGTCATTGGTCTTGCTTACATCAACAGGAAATTCCAGGATAGTGAAACGGCTCTTATCGTAGAGGGCAGAATTGAAGCAAAGATTTATCCTCACTAAGCCCTCAGTAAACCGTCCGTCTATAACAAAATGGAATCATCTGTTTCTGTTAACACATTAACCAAGAGGGAACGATACGAGGAGATCATTCCGCAGATCGAATCCTTGATCGCCGGTGAACCAGACACCGTGGCCAATCTGGCCAATATTACTGCTGCGTTGAAATTAGCACTCGGAGCACGTGCATCGTGGCTGGGGTTTTACTTGCTGAAGAGGGGAGAGCTTGTCGTAGGACCCTTCCAGGGAAAGCCGGCGTGCGTGAGGATTGCATTGGGCAAAGGCGTATGCGGGGCTTCTGCAGAGCAACGCAAGACCCTCATTGTCCCAGATGTGAACAAGTTCCCTGGTCATATTTTCTGCGACCCGGATTCAAAGTCAGAGATCGTCGTCCCGCTGATTTGTGACGGCGAGCTGCTCGGGGTTCTCGATGTGGATAGCTCATCATTAAACGCGTTTGATGAAGTAGACCAGCAACACCTCGAACGCATCGCTGACACCATTTCTCATGGCATGAAATCGTGGATTTAAACCCTTGAAGCTAAAACTGACCGATCGAAGCCCAAGGGCTGAAAAGGCATATCATTCAGCCGACTTTCTGAACAGTCCGGTAGCCCGGCCTCTCCGAATTCTCTCTGAGTTCCTGGAGCCGTTTAACAGGCTTAGGAAACATGGAATCAGAGACACCATCGTCTTCTTTGGCTCAGCTCGCCTCAAGTCAAAAAAAGACGCTGTAAAACAATATAAGCAGGTCCTTGCTAGATGTAAGAACAGAAAGAGGTTAACCTCATCAAGCAAAAGCCAAATCGATGAGGCGAAAACCGCATTGGAAATGTCGCGGTACTATGAAGACGCAGTTGAGCTTGCCAGAATGCTCACGCGGTGGTCGAAAAAGCTGTACCACCTGAATCGCTTTGTCGTATGTTCGGGCGGTGGACCTGGGATCATGGAGGCTGCAAATAAGGGAGCACGGTGGGCTGGCGGGCGTTCCGTGGGGTTGAACATCAGCTTGCCGTTCGAGCAATCCGCCAATCCTTATGTCACAAAGGAGCTAGCGTTCGAGTTTCACTACTTCTTCATGAGAAAATTCTGGTTTGTCTACCTCGCAAAGGCCCTCATTGTCTTTCCGGGCGGCTTTGGGACGCTCGATGAGTTCATGGAAGTACTTACACTTTCTCAAACGAGCAAGATCAAGAAAAAGATCACGGTTGTTCTTTACGGAAGCGACTATTGGAAGCGCGTCATCGACTTCCCGTTCATGTTGAAGCAGGGAGTCGTGAGCAAGTCTGACTTCAAGTTGTTTACCTATGCCGACTCGCCGAAGGAAGCCTACGAATACCTCGTGAAGGAGCTGCAAAAGAACTACCCTGAAGAGA
>CAYIBG010000213.1:0-2019 GCA_964361365.1 uncultured Ignavibacteriaceae bacterium
AGCTCATTCAAGCCTCAAATGAATTCACTTCCGGTCGAAAACTTCCGCGACATCCTACCGCTTTTCATAAATTCTGTCCGTAGTAGAGAAGCACTTTCCTCCCCCAACCACCAAACTTGTTGGCGGGCTAACGGATCGGAGCTAAGCTGCAACGCCCCACAATAACGAAATGGTTATAAATCCCACTATATATAAATGACATCCTTCTAATTCCCCATTTTCGATTCCTCAACAGCCTGCTGCGGGGCGTTGTCAGCTTGAGCGACTGGTTAGCCCGCCTCATTGTGCGTGGCAAATAAATGCAATGGTTGGGGGTACTGTCGTCGGAGTGTGTACAATGAATGTTCCGTCCCAATGCTTGTAGCTCATTCAAGCCTCAAATGAATTCACTTCCGGTCGAAAACTTCCGCGACATCCTACCGCTTTTCATAAATTCTGTCCGTAGTTGAGAAGCACTTTCCTCCCCCAACCACCAAACTTGTTGGGCGGGCTAACTAGTGATTAGACCGTGGGGAGCCGTGATTAAACACGGCCGAAAGCGGCTTATCCGGCGATCCATTGTTACCTCAATTCGTTTATTATCCTAGGGGATACCATCCACATGCTATAAATGATGCAAAAATGCAAGGCAAAGTCAACGCCACCACAAAACCCAAGCTTCTCGACCAGGTCAGAACAGTCTGCCGGCTCAGACACATGAGCATCAGAACCGAACAGGCCTATATCTATTGGATCAAACGATACGTCCAATTCCATGGCATCAAACATCCGCTAAGCCTTGACGAATCACACGTTCGAGACTTCCTTTCCAGCCTCGCCAAAACGGACAAAGTTGCGGCTTCAACTCAAAACCAGGCCTTCAATGCCCTTATTTTCCTCTATCAAAAAGTGCTCAAGAAAAACCTCGGCAATCTTTCCAACATCGAAAGAGCCCGGCGTCCCAAAAAGGTGCCTGTTGTCTTGTCGCGTGAAGAGGTCTACGGCGTTCTCAAGAACCTCCGGGGCACACCGCTTCTCATGGCAAGCCTGATGTATGGAGCCGGACTTCGACTCCTCGAATGTATCCGCCTGCGGGTCAAGGACATGGATTTTGCCGGCCAACGCCTCATGATACAGGATGGAAAAGGTGCGAAAGACAGAGTCGTCATCCTCCCGACGTTGCTCGTGCCGGCGCTGAAACATCATCTCAAAAAAGTCAGATGGGAATATGAAGAAGATTGTGCCCGCGGCGTCCGAAAAGCATCCACGCCTTCCTCTTTGGAAAAGAAATATCCCGGAGTCGCGTCCGAGTGGATGTGGCAGTATGTCTTTCCCGCAAAAGCCTCGTCCATGGTGCCCGGGACCGATGAGCTTCGGAGGCATCACCTCGACGAATCCACTGTTCAACGGGCGGTCAAGGATGCGGTTCGGGCAGCCGGCGTGCAAAAACCTGCAAGCTGTCACACCTTCCGCCATAGCTTCGCAACCCATTTGCTCGAAGATGGATGCACTATTCGTGTCGTTCAGGATTTACTCGGCCACAAGGATGTGCGCACAACGATGATCTACACGCACGTCATGAACACCGGGAACCCGAGAATTCAAAGCCCCTTCGACCACTTGCTCGAAAACACCATAGAGAAGGACCAAAGCCTCTTGCTTGCCCCGTGAGGCAAAAACACATGCTCTACAACCCAGACAACCATCACCGACGCTCTCTGCGCTTGCAGGGTCAAAACTATGCTCAACCGGGTATGTACTACGTTACGATTCTGACGCACAAACGTGAATGCCTGTTTGGTGAAATCGTGGACGGAGAAATGCGATTGTCGGAGATCGGCCAATTTGCTCAGGAATGCTGGATGGATATACCAAACCATTTCCCACATGTGTCTTTGGATGAATTTCGTGTGATGCCGAATCACCTTCATGGGATACTCGTCTTGAACAAGGTAAGGACACGGCATGCCGTGTCCTTACCACGCACCGAACAAACGAATGAACAGGCTAGGGGTATACAACCAAATGATCAGGGTAAGG
>CAYIBG010000213.1:2119-3877 GCA_964361365.1 uncultured Ignavibacteriaceae bacterium
GCGTTGAACCAAATAATCAGGGTAAGGGCGTTGAACCAAATAATCAGGGTA
Organism: uncultured Ignavibacteriaceae bacterium; assembly: GCA_964361365.1. GTDB lineage: Bacteria > Bacteroidota > Ignavibacteria > UBA10030 > UBA10030 > JANOGR01. Next base: position 2,171 of record CAYIBG010000213.1, read on the forward strand.
AGGGCGTTGAACCAAATAATCAGGGTAAGGGTTTGATTAATCAAACCCCTACCCTGTATCAAACCTCCATGTGGAACCAACCTTTCACCGATTGGCCTTTGATGAGGAACCTGCGCATCACCCTGGGAAAAATCGTTCGCCATTTCAAGGCAAAAGCCTCAAAAGGGATACATGATGCCGGCCACCTCCATTTCGCTTGGCACCGTAATTATCACGACCACATCATTTGCGATGCTCAAGACCTCAACCGCATCCGCCGGTACATCCAAGAGAATCCCATGAACTGGCAACACGATATCGACAATCCTCAAAATCGCAAATGACCCGTTCCACCCGACATATCCATGAGCACTTCCTCTGCCACCTCTGGTCCCGTCAATACCTTTACCCCGTGAGATATTCTAAAAAATTCTCGAGGTTATGACGTCCTACTACTATGTATATGTGATTCGATCCAAAAAAGACATGATGTTTTACACGGGATATACGTCAAACTTGCGCTCGCGAATCAAAGAACATAACAAAGGGTTCGTCAACGCCACAAAAGGAAGAGCTCCCTTCGAGCTAGTTTATTGGGAAGGCTGTCGTCATCAGCAGGACGCAACAAAACGCGAAAAGCACCCTAAGTCGAGCTGGGGAAAGAGATATCTAAAGTCGCGCGTGCGAAATTATCTACGGGGTAAACAATGACTGCTTCCACTCGCCACATTCATGAACGTTTTTTGCGTCACATCTGGTCGCGCCAGTACCTCCAGCAATCCTCCCTTAGCACAGCGGACGGAAGAACAGTGGAGGTGCTTGAAGTCGGTACAATGAACCTCGAAAGCGGACCCGACTTTCTCGAGGCGAAGGTGAACATCGGAGGCACCGCGTACGTCGGAGACGTGGAAATTCACCGCACACAGGAAGATTGGCTGCGCCATCACCATGAGCACGACCCTCGATACAACAAAGTGATCCTGCACGTCCTGTTGGAAAACGAAACAGGCCGCACCGCCACCGTCGTCGAAAGCGGAAGGGAAGTTCCTGTGCTCGTGCTGGGCAATTTCCTGCCGGAATCTATTCGGGCTGTCTGGTTCAAAACTATCGAGGACGAACGAGCCCGGCGTGCAGAACGGATTCCGTGTTTCACAAAAAATTCCGGAGTCTCAGCCGAGGCTTTGCGCCGATGGTTCGATAAACTGACGGTCCAACGTCTCGAGTTCAAACTGCGCAGGTTCGAAGAAAGGCTAAAGGAACTAGCGCGAGAACGTCAGATGGCTCTGCGCGAGGTACCTCGAACATGGGGCGAGCCTCCCGTGGAAGGTTCTCCGGATGAAGTCCCGCCGCCTTATAGAGAGCTGACTCAAAACGACGTCGCCAGAAAAGAATTGTGGGAACAAGTGCTCTACGAAGGCATCATGGAAGGGCTCGGGTACGTGAGGAACATGGCTCCGTTCACCCGCCTCGCCCAAATCGTCACGCTCGACGTTGTCAAGAACCTGCACGCAGTTGACGATGAATGCAAACTGCAAGCGCTCCTTTTTGGTGTCGCGGGGCTGCTGCCAAAAATCTCGTTTCTGAAGGAAGAAAACTCGAAGGAAGAAGCGCGACGCCTCATCCGGGTCTGGGAAAATCTTCGCCGTGATTTTCGTAGCGAAATTCTCCATCCAGCCGACTGGCAATTCTTCCCCACCCGGCCGCTGAATTTTCCGACGGTACGGATGG
>CAYIBG010000214.1:0-3814 GCA_964361365.1 uncultured Ignavibacteriaceae bacterium
ATGAGCGGAATTATACCATCCTGGACCAGACCGACGCGGAAGACGTCGTGAACCTGCTGCGAACCCGGCTTCGCTACGACGCGAAAGAGAAGCGCTTTCCCAAGAAAGAAACACTGTTTGACTTATACAGCCGTTCGTTGAACACGATCACGCCGATGAAAGATGTGCTGGCTCAGGATTATCCGCATTACGTGGAGCTTGAATCCGAGATCGCCAACGTCCACAAAGCGTACATGATTTACAAAAAAGAGCACGGCCTCATGGACTACGACGATTTGCTCGTGAATCTCATGGAATTGTTGAGGAAGGATGAATCCGTACGGACTGCGCTCTCGCTGCGCTACAAGTATATCATGGTCGACGAATATCAGGATACGAACAAGATTCAATCAGAAATCGTAAAACTGCTGGCTTTCAAGCATCAGAATGTCATGGTGGTCGGCGACGACGCGCAGTCCATTTACGCGTTTCGCGGGTCGACGATCAGGAACATCCTGGAATTTCCCGAGGAATTCCCGGGTTGCAAAGTGGTCAAGCTGGAGGAAAACTTCCGCAGCACGCAGCCGATTTTGAACCTGGCGAACGAGATTCTGAAACGAGGCGCACCGGTAAAATAGACAAGTCACGCTGAGCGCAGCTACTAGCTTCGACATGAAGCGAAGTCGAAGCGTGCGCCGAACGGTGGCTAGGTGCAGTCTTCGACTTCTCCGCCTGCGGCGCCTGCCTGCCAAATAGAACTATGTGGCCGGCGGGGATGCGCTCAGACTGAGCTGGTATATCATGTATTACAAAGAACTCTACACCAAAAAATCGGGAGGACACCTGCCGCAGCTCGTTGTGGCGGAAAACGAAAACATGCAATCGCGTTTCGTCGTCCAGAAGATTCTCGAGTTGCGGGAGCAGGGAATTCCTTTGGAAGAAATGGCCATCCTTTTCCGGTCGTCGTTTCTTTCGTTCGACCTGGAAATCGAGCTCAATAAAGCCAACATCTCCTTCCGAAAGTTCGGAGGGTTCAAGTTCATCGAGACAGCGCACGTGAAGGACATGATCTCGTACCTGCGCGTGCTTGATAACCCCCGCGACGTTGTTTCCTGGAATCGAATCCTGCTTCTCGTCGACGGTGTCGGCCCCCGCACGGCAGAGAGAGTCATCGATGATATCCTGAAGCGCAGAGTGAAGACCGTAGAGTCCGATTCCCAATCGGACAGCCTGACGCACAAGTTCTGGACAGAGTATCAGGGCTATCCCGATACCGTGCAGAAGCTTTTTTCGGTCCTCAAAGATGTCGCAAAGCCGGAAGTTTCGCCCGGAGAAAAATCGTATCACATTTTGCAGTACTACGAGCCGATCCTCCGAGCCCGCTACGACGACCATCCAAAACGCAAAAAAGATCTCGAGATGTTCCAAAATATTACGGAACGGTACAAAAATGTCAGCGAGATGCTGACGGACCTTGCGCTGGAACCTCCGAATGAAAGCGTTGTTGACATCGAATCGCCCGGTACGGAGGAAGAGTTTCTGACGCTCTCCACGATTCACAGCGCCAAAGGACTCGAGTGGAACACGGTGTTCATCATTTACGCCCTGGAAGGACGCTTTCCCACCACGCGTGCCGCAAACAGCGATGACGAGATGGAAGAAGAGCGTCGCCTCATGTACGTCGCCTGCACACGGGCAAAAGAGCACCTTTTCATCACATACCCGATCAATATCTTCGACCGCGAGAGCGGCATGATCCTGAGCAAACCATCCAGGTTCATTCAGGGAATCGGTGAGAAACTGCTCGAACCGTGGGTGATAGAATGAAACTCGGTAGGGATTTGATTAATCAAATCCCTACCCGGAAAACTCGATGATAGATTCTAATCTCAAAATGGACACCGTTCTCTATCTCGACCGCAACGAAAACCTGTACGGCCCTGCGACCAAGTGCTTTGAGGTCCTCAAAAGCGCCGATTCACAGGATTTAAGCGTTTATTCCCGCGATTTCAGACGCGGTGTCAAAAGCGCGCTTTCGGTACGCCTTGCTGCTGAATTCAAAGTCCCCGAACAGCAAATCCTACTGAGCGAGGGCAGCGAAGACATGCTCAAGCAGGCCGTGCATTGCTATCTTGGAGCGGGAGGGAAGATGCTGTGCCCCGCACAATCCTGGTGGTATTACCAAAAAGTTGCAGAGGAGGTTTCAGGGGTTACGGTAAACTATTCGCTGAGGGATGCCCGGGATACTTTTTCATACGACGCCGACGAAATCATCAAGCTTTTTCAGCAACACTCTCCACGGATTCTGTTGATCGCATCTCCGAACAACCCGACCGGCAATTCCATGCCGGACTCGATGCTGGCCGGGATCATGAAGTCCAGTGGCGACTGCGTCGTGATTGTCGACGAAGCATACTGGGGATTCGACGGTGTGAATAATGACCACGTTGCTTCCCTCGTGGTGAAACACGACCATCTTCTTGTCTTAAGGACTTTTTCCAAGTACTACGCCCTTGCCGGCGTTCGAATCGGCTTTGCTGTCGTTGGGAAGAAACTTGAACGCCTGGCGAAGTTTGCCTCAAGATATCTTGGCTACAACCGGATTTCAGAGCAACTGGCCCTTGCCGCCCTTGATTCGCCGGGATACTACCTTCAGATTGCCGAGAACATCAGAGTTGACCGACAGAAATATGTTGACTTCTTTTCGCAGTTCGACGGCTTCCAATGTTACCGCTCCGATGCAAACTTCCTCCTCGTGCGGATTCCTGCTGAACTGAAGTCGCCTCTCCAGGAATATCTTCGGCAGAACGACATCGCTATCAAGTTTTTCTCGGAGGCCGAATTCGCAAACCACGTTCGGATCACGATCGGCACCGTCAACCAGAACCGGAGACTGTTAAAACTACTTGACGATTTCCTCCGCGTTTGGAAAGACTACGGGGTTCCTTCTTGAAATGCATCATCCTCGCTGCGGGGATCTCCACTCGCATGCAATCTGTCGGCGGCGGTCTGCCGAAATGCCTGATTCCCGTCGGCGGAAAGCCGATTCTCCAGCGAACGCTCGACAATGTTCTTTCAGCCGGTATACGGGAGATCGGTATTGTCATAGGATATCGCTCGGGCGATGTGCGCTCTTTTGTCAAGAAGCAGTTTCCATCCTCCAGAATACAGTTCATGGTGAACCCGAAGTTCGACTCAACGAATAATGCGTTTTCGCTTCTCATGGCCCGCGATTTTTACAAAAAGGAAGAGAATGAGCGAAAACCTCTCGTGCCACTTCTGCTTCTCGATAGCGACATCGTGTTTTCTGCACGGCTGCTCGAACACATGTTGAAACAAAAAGCTTCGGACTGCCTCGCCGTTCGTGTGAAGGGACAACACGATGAAGAGGAAATCCGTGTGAAGGTCGATGCTTCGGGGTTCATCGTCCACATCGGGAAGGACGTACCTTTGAACGAGTCATACGGAGAGTCGATTGGGATAGAAATCTTTGCCCCTAAAACAGCGGCCAGTCTCTTCGCCGTCATCGAAAAACGTGTGAGAAAGGGAATGGGGAGAAAGGAATTCTACGAAGCTTCGTTTCAGGAAATGATCGATGCGGGCGTGAAGCTCAGTGCAATTGATGTGAGCAACTTCCCGTCCGCCGAAATAGACACGCCGGAAGACCTGCAGGAAGTGGAACGGTCGCTCACTCCTCTTCTTGATTCAACAAAAACAGGCTGATGGATCAAAAAGGAGAATACAGTTACGCAGCTTCAGTAAAATCAGATGTATCCGATGAGCTGATCAACACATATCTGTTGAGGCCCATCGCCGGACTCATCGTAAAGCTGCT
>CAYIBG010000215.1:0-1740 GCA_964361365.1 uncultured Ignavibacteriaceae bacterium
AAATAGAACTTTTTGTCTTTATCGAGCAGAAACTCAATCGTCCCGGCCCCAAGGTAGTTTACGCTTTTCGCGCCCTTAATAGCTGCCGCGCCCATCTCTTCTCGAATCTCAGGAGTCAAGGCGGGTGAAGGCGATTCTTCGACAAGCTTCTGGTGTCTTCGCTGAATACTGCAGTCACGTTCCCCAAAATGGACGACATTTCCGAACGAATCTCCCATAACCTGAATCTCCACGTGTCTCGGTTCTTCGACGTAATGCTCAATGTAAACAGCGGCATTTCCAAAAGCCAATTCTGCTTCATGGCTTGCCGTGCGGAATGAGTTCTCAAGCTCTCCGGAATTTCTTACAATCCGCATCCCGCGCCCGCCGCCGCCCGCCGTCGCTTTGATGATAACCGGGTAGCCGATGTCGCCGGCGATTTTCTTGGCCGCGTTGAAATCGGAAATCACACCATCGCTGCCGGGAACGACAGGCACACTCGCTTTGCGCATCGTTTCTTTCGCAAGGGCCTTATCTCCCATGGCGGTAATGGCATCCGGACTTGGGCCGATAAATGCAAGTCCCGATGAAGCGCAAATTTCCGCAAAGTTGGCATTTTCCGCCAGGAAGCCATATCCGGGATGGACCGCGTCGGCGTTTGTTATTTCAGCGGCAGCCATGAGGCGCGGTATATTCAGATAGCTTTCTTTGCTTGCAGGAGGGCCGATACACACTGCTTCGTCGGCGAATTTCACATGGAGGGAGTATCGGTCTGCTTCGGAAAACACTGCGACGGTTTTGATTCCGATTTCCCGGCAGGCCCGGATGACGCGGAGTGCAATTTCACCCCTGTTCGCTATGAGGATTTTTTTAAACAAGCTACTCCTGAAATTCTCTAAGGAAACCGTCGGGGGGGCTTAGGACTTTTCGACCAGGAATAAGACCTGATTGTATTCGACCGGCTTACCGTTTTCCGGCAGGATTTGGACCACTTTCCCGTCGATATCGGATTCGATCTCGTTCATCAGCTTCATCGCTTCAACAATGCACAACACATCGCCAGCCTTGATCGTTTGGCCGACTTCGACATAGTTCTCGGCGTCAGGAGACGGGGCGCGGTAAAACGTACCTACGATGGGAGAACGGACTTCGTGATGCCTGGCTCTGGCTTCGGGAGTAGTTTTTGCCTCGCCAGAGGGAGTTGGAGCCGATGCGGACGGGGGAACAGTCTGAATCGCCGGCACCTGGTAATTCATAACGGAATTTCGATGCTTCACAACTCTGATCTTTTTCCCCTCCTCTTCAACCTCTATTTCATCCACATCACTATTCTCTACAAGCCTGATAATCTTCTTGATATAGGATAAGTCCATGCTCACTCCAAATTGGTGGGGAAACCAACCTGCAAACCGCCGCTGGCCTAATTTTTCACCCTCTCAAGATATTCTCCAGAACGCGTATTAACCCTGATGGTGTCGCCTTCATTGATGAACAAAGGCACATTTACTGTGGCACCGGTTTCTACCTTGGCCGGTTTTGTGGTCCCTGTGGCGGTGTTCCCTCGAACTCCAGGCTCTGTCTCGACAACCTTGAGTTCAACGTTAATGGGTATTTCAGAACTCACGATATCAAGACCGACCATCATCAACTGGACGGTTTCGCCTTCTTTGAGAAACTTCGCTCCCAGGCCAAGCGCTTTTTCATCGACCGGCATTTGTTCATAGTTTTTCTTGTCCATGAACTGATAACTGGCGCCGTCAT
>CAYIBG010000215.1:1840-3802 GCA_964361365.1 uncultured Ignavibacteriaceae bacterium
AAAAATCCTCTCTTTTTGATAAAAAGTGACCCGTTTTTGACAAAAATGGGGTAAAAGATAAAGAATCTCACAGGTAATGTCAAGGAAGGAATTGGCTTATTATGGCCTGCCGAGGAACGGTGGTTAGACCGGGAATATGGGGTGTTGCGTCATGCGGGGGAAGCTACCAATGAGAAAGACACTGTAACCAGTCGTTCGAAGTTCTAATAATGCCCTTTGCAGATCTTAGCAGGTCATTCAATGAAAGCAGGTCTATTTGCGGCTTGTTGCCTCCAGGCATAGTGCCATTTGCTGCGAGAGTTCCTTTTATCTCTGCCCAATTCCCGGTATATTCTGCCGCAAAAATTCTGATAAAAAGGCCAAGGTGAGACGATGTTAAAGGATTTAAAGAAAATTCAGTATTTCGAAAGTATCCTCCACTCCATTGGGCGAACACCTTTGGTGAAGCTCAATAAGATCACGAGGAATCTTAAACCCCTCGTGTTCGCAAAAGTGGAATCCTTCAATCCAGGCGGCTCGGTGAAAGACCGAATTGGTGTTGAGATCATCGAAGATGCTGAGCGGGAAGGCAGGCTGAAGCCGGGCGGCACCATCGTCGAGGCAACTTCCGGTAATACCGGTATGGGCCTTGCCATCGCAGCGGCTGTCAAGGGATACCACTGCATTTTTACGATGCCGGACAAAATGAGCATGGAGAAAATCCTCCTGCTGAGGGCATTTGGAGCAGAGGTTATCGTGACTCCGACTGCCGTGCCGCATGAATCTCCGGAAAGCTATACCGAAGTGGCCAAACGAATTGTCCGTGAGACTCCCAACTCCATCCTTGCCAATCAGTACTATAACCTGAAAAACCCTGAATCACATTACAAAACCACGGGGCCGGAAATCTGGGAACAAACGGGAGGCCAGATCGATTGTTTTGTCTGCGCGATTGGGACGGGAGGAACGATATCGGGCGCTGGCCGGTATCTGAAGGAGAAAAACCCGGATATTAAAGTGGTTGGCATTGACCCCAAAGGGTCTGTGTATCGGGAGTACTTCTACACGAAAAAATTTACTCCGGCATTCAAGATCTACAAGGTGGAGGGTATCGGACAGGACTATATTCCCGGAGTGATGAACTTCCAATATGTGGACGAGGTTATCGAAGTCACCGACAAAGAGTCATTCCTCTTAGCCCGTCGATTGACACGAGAAGAAGGAATATTCGTGGGAGGCTCTGCCGGAACTGCCATGGCTGGAGCACTGAAAGTGGCCGAACGATTGAGTTCGAAAGACGTCATGGTGGTGCTCTTGCCGGATACGGGCGAGCGATATCTCAGCAAAATGTATAACGACGACTGGATGCGGGAAAACAGGTTTCTCGTTCCGGAGAAGATCACCATCCGGTATGTCCTGGAAAGCAAAAAAGGCGTTCCCATTCTTGTCTCCATCGATCCAGCCGCAACCGTGCGGAGAGCATTGGACCTGATCGGTCAGCATAACATTTCCCAGCTGCCCGTTCTTGACAAAGGGAAATCCGTGGGAAGCATTGAGGAAAGCGACCTCATGAGCGCTGTCCTGGAGAAACCTGCGATGTTCGATGCGCCCGTAAGTTCCCTCATGAAACAACAATTCCCGAATGTGAACATGGATGAACAACTGAATTCGGCAATCGGCTACCTGACAAAGAAACATCCCGCTGTGTTAGTCGAGGAGGATGGAAAGATTATCGGAATTCTTACGAGGTACGACGTCATCGAGTATATGTCCCGCTAAAGGAGATACCATGGGCTTTTCAACAAAGGCGATCCACGCAGCGATTGAACCCGACCCGACATACGGGTCGATTATGACACCTGTGCACCTCACATCGACCTACGTGCAGCAGGAGCTTGGCGTCAACAAGGGGTTTGAGTATGCGCGTGTTTCCAACCCAACGCGAACCGTTCTCGAAAAAAATGTGGCGGTTTTGGAAGGAGG
>CAYIBG010000216.1:0-3770 GCA_964361365.1 uncultured Ignavibacteriaceae bacterium
CACCAAGAATCACGAACGCGAGATATGTTTGCACTTTTCCTGTTTGCACTCTGCGAGCGAGCAATCCAAAGAACCCGGCAAGGTATGCCGTGAAGTTCACGAGGCCGTCAACGATTTTGTTGTCGAACCCACCGACACCGACATAGAACAGGAAGAATGTCAGGCCCGCCACTCCCAATCCGAGCATGCCGTAGCCAACTTTGGAGCCCAGGGCGACTTCCGGGGGAAGGAGACCGCTCGCGGTCACCCATCCGGCATACACCGAAACGGCCGCTGCGACGACGAGGTAGAAAATTGCTCCAACATTTCCTTCTTCCCACGCTTCCCTCGTGCCTTTCGTGAGTCCAAGTGTCCATCGCGCCGTTCCGTTCACAATCCCGTCGATCACCGTGTTGTCAAACCATCGGTAGAAATTCGCGATGGCAACCGTTCCTTTCACCGCCGTTGCGTCGTACAACTCGTCGAAATACCATTTGTTGAGCAGGAACGCATGGACGGGTTTCAGACTTCCCGCAATCGCATCCGCATTGATTTTCTTCCAGTGGTAGGTTGCAAAGGCAATGAGAATGCCCAGACCCGCGACTGTGAGAGAGAGAATCATTGCCATTGCGTGTGAGTGATGGAGCGCTTCCTCGAAAATGCCGGTTCCAGCAGCTGCGACGGTGAATGGAACAACTGATTCCGGCCGTTCGACGGCGTGATAGAACCAGCCATCAGCAGCACCGATAGGGTTAAAACTGTAGAATGCAAAAAAGGAAAGAACTGCGAAAACGATCAACGGAATTGTCATCGTCTTCGGAGACTCATGCACTGAATCCAGCCTGTGGTTGTCTTTGTGTTCTCCAAGAAACGTGAGAATAACCAATCGAAACATGTAAAAAGCAGTCAGTCCGGCCACAAGAAATCCGACGATCGGAATGAGATAGTGGCCTGTGAGACTTCCGAAGGCGAGCGTTCCGGCAAGGATTTCGTCTTTGCTCAGGAAACCTGAAGTGAGCGGGACGCCCGAGATCGCCAGTGTATACATCAGGAATGTCCAGAACGTGATGGGCATTTTCTTTTTCAATCCGCCCATGTTCCGGATATCCTGCGCGTCCGTTTGATGGTCGTTGGCGTGATGGAGTGCATGATGCATCGCGTGAATGACGGAACCCGAGCCAAGGAACAACCCTGCTTTGAACATGGCATGTGTCGTCAGATGGAAAAATCCTGCCGTGTAAGCCCCGACTCCCAGCCCCATCACCATGTAGCCAAGCTGGCTCACTGTGGAGTAGGCAAGGACTTTCTTGATATCGTTTTGAGCGATAGCAATGGTGGCAGAGATGAACGCTGTGATGGCCCCGATGTAGGCGATGAACAACAGCGCGTCGGCTGTCATCATCGCAAACGTTCGCGTGATAAGATATACGCCCGCGGCTACCATGGTGGCCGCGTGGATCAAAGCGCTGACGGGTGTCGGGCCTTCCATTGCATCGGGCAACCACACATGAAGCGGGAATTGAGCCGATTTTCCGATGGCGCCGCAGAAAATAAGAATACCGGCTGCCGTGAGCCAGGCCTCGCTCCCGAGCGGAATGTTGCCCGATTTGATTCCCTCGAAGATCGTGTCGAACGTAAACGTGTGGAACGTTGCAAACAGGATCATGATGCCTGTGAACATGCCGATATCGCCTACACGGTTGACGATGAAGGCTTTTTTCGCTGCGTCTGAAGCGGATTTCTTTTCAAACCAGTGGCCGATGAGCAGATACGAACTGAGTCCGACCAGCTCCCAGAAGACGTACATCATGAAGAAGTTGTTCGTGATAACGATGCCGAGCATCGAGAACGAAAAAATCCCCAGGTATGCAAAGTAGCGACCGTACCGCACATCATCCTGCATGTAGCCAATGGAAAAGAGATGGACGAGAGCACTCACGAGACACACAACCACAAGCATGATTGAAGCAACATTGTCCAGCATGATTCCGAGTTCCAGCTTCATCGGACCGAAGCCTGGAACGTTTCCGAAGTCGACCCATCCGAATGTTGTCTGGAGTACTTCGTTGTGGAAACCAGTCAGCTTGAAAAACAGAATACCGATGGAAATGGTGAGCGCCAAAAAGATGATCGATGTTTCCAGCCAATCACCTTGCCGGGGCAACCTGCGACTAAAGAAAATGAGAATGGTGAAGCCCAGCAGCGGGAGAAGCAGAACGACAACGGATAATGTGAGGAGCGTGGATTGAGCCATCAGAACGTTTCGGATTTCGGATTTCGGATTTCGGATTTGACCATATCAATCTTTCAGCTGGTTGATTTCGTCCACGTTGACGGTGTTGAACGTTTGATAAATATTGAGCACGATCGCGAGCGCGATGGCCACCTCGGCAGCCGCAAGAATGATGACAAAGATAGCGACGATTTGGCCGTCCAGCGTTCCTGTCGAGTAACGTGAAAATGCAATGAAATTGATGTTGGCCGCGTTGAGTACGAGTTCTATGCCCATCAGGACCATGATGGCGTTTCTTCGTGTGAGAATTGCATACACGCCCATCGAGAACAAGAGCGCGCTGAGAATCAGGAAGTGATTCAGACCGGGTGCTTTCAGCCAGTGAAGAATCTGTTCCAGCATTTCTATGCTCTTTTCTCCCTCCGTGCAATCATGGCTGCACCAATCAATGCAACCAGGAGAACAACGGATGCGACTTCAAACGGAAGCAAATAATTCGTGAGCAACAATTCTCCAATTTTGGACGCGGTGGTTTCCGGTGGGGACGTCGGCGATATTTTCCAATTCGTGACCCAAAACATGCCGACGAGTGTTCCCGCCAGCGCCGAAACGATGACAAGCGCAGGGAAAACCTGGAACGTCCCAGTTCTTATATCGACATCGATTTGCCTCTGCGTCAACATAACTCCGAAAATAAGAAGCACAAGGATGCCGCCCACGTAGATCATCAACTGCGTGATGGCGAGGAAATCCGCCATCAACAAAACGTACAGGCCGGCGACGCCGAAGAATGCGAACAAGAGCGCAAAGGCCGAGTGAACAATGTTTCTCGAGAACACAACGATTGCGGATGCACCCAGCGTGATCACAGCAAACACATAGAATATAATCGTGAACATGTCCAAGGTCATGCCGTCGGCGGGGATTCAGGCTTCGGAGGCGCCACAGACTGAGTGGTTGGCTTGGGCGCTGCGGCAGCGGCGGCTTTCTTGGCCACCTGTTCTTCATCATATTTCCGCAGTTTGTCTTTCGCGGTGACAACCTCCGCTTGCGTCATGCTGCTGTAGTTGTAAATCAGGTTTTTGCGGTCGAATTCGGAAAACTCGTACACATCCGTCATCACGATGCACTCCGTCGGACATGGGTATACGCACAATCCGCAATAGCAGCACTTTGCAATGTCGATGTCGAACACGGGGACGTGCAAGCGCTTCTTGTTGCCCGTCGATGTCGTCCCAAGGTCCTGGTCCGGCGTTCCTTTGATGGTATCAATCGTAATGCAATTCACGGGACAAGCCATGGAGCACTGGTCGCAGCCGATGCAATCGTCGATGTTGACGTAGAGCCTGTTGCGTGCCCGCTCGGGGAGCTTCAGCCTCACGTCCGGATATTGAATCGTGACCGCCGGCGTGAACAGGTGGAGAAACGTCAGACGCATGCCGACCATGGCTGTGTAAACCGCGAGCCAGATGTTGTTAAAATATGTTTGGATCTCAGTCAAGTCAGTAAGCAGATAGCAGTTGGCATATCAAAGCACGAGAATGAGTCCGACAGCGAA
>CAYIBG010000217.1:0-3719 GCA_964361365.1 uncultured Ignavibacteriaceae bacterium
AGAATTCCAAAAGGCATCCCTGGCGTGGCCGGATACTGCCCTCACGTATCGCTATCTGGGCTACGCTTACAATAATAAGGGAGATTATCCGAATGCTCTAAAGGCTTTCAATGAAGCCTGGGAGAAAGGGAAGGATGTGGAGTCTTTGAAGAGGGCGGGCAGGATCTACTTGCAATGGGCGTACGACCACAAAAGCAAGTTTGAAGCCGACAATGCGGGAAAACTGAAGACTCTGAAAGACCTCGATGAGGTGAAAAAAGGTTCAAGCAAAAATGATGTCATGAGGACTCTCGGAGCTCCTGATGATGTGAAAAAGGGTGCCCGGGGAACGAAAAAGGAAGAATGGACGTACAAGAATTACAGCATGAAACTGTCCATTGATGGGGACAAAGTCACCCAAAAGTCGTTTACATCTCCTTACAAATCGACGATTGATTCGACGGAATCCCGGCTTGCGATGAAAGAGTTCGATAACGCAATCCATGCGCTTGAGCAAGTGAAGGACGCTGACCCGGCCGACAACGAGAACCTCAATTTTCTCCTGCGAGCATATGTTGAGGCGGGGAAAATAAAAGAGGCGATCAAGACTTACCAGCTGGCGGCAAAGAACGACCCGAATAACAAGCAGGTTCATTACCTCCTTGGAGTTCTCTATCGGACGGATGGCGATTTCAACAAATCCATTTCTGAATTTGAATTGGCACAAAAAATCGACCCCAATTTTGTGGATGCCATCTTTGACCTGGGAGCTACCTACTATAACTGGGGAGTGGACATTATCAAAGCGGCAAACGACAAGGGCGAAGACACTGAAGAGTTCAAGGATAAGTTCAAGAAAGCATTGCCGTACATGGAGAAGGTGAGTGAAATGAAGAAGGATGACCCAAGCGTTTGGGAAACACTCGGTACGATGTATGCTCGGCTTGGCCAGTCGGATAAAGCAAAGAGCGCTTTTGAAAAGGCGGATAAAATTCGCAAGGGAAATTAGCGGGCTTCGTCAAGCTGCTCAAAACCGGAAAGGAATGTATGAGCGACCAGATTCAACAACAGCAGATCAACATTGAGCTTGGCGAGAAAGAGGCAGAAGGGATTTATTCGAACCTCGCGATCATCACACACTCTCCCGCTGAGTTCGTCATCGATTTTACACGTGTGCTCCCGGGAACTCCCAAGGCAAGAGTCCTTTCCAGAATCGTGATGACACCACAACACACGAAGATGCTGCTGAATGCGCTGAGGGACAACACAGAGAAGTTCGAAAAGAAGTTCGGTGAGATCAAGATCGCCGGCGAGGTAGCCGGTGGCACCCTCTATGGTTTTCAACCCCCTCCCAAAGACGAGAAGTTTCACTAGCTTCTGAATCGCCCCCGGAGAATGATTCCCCTCTCTCTCCGGGAGACAATCCGGTGAGATGCATTTTCCACAAGCTCGGAAAGGGCATGGTATAATTTCTTTCGTCAAACATGTCCGTCGTCTTTGCCTTTCTCTGAAGACCGTAGCGACGGTTCTCAGTATTTTTCTCTCGCTTCGATGCGTAGACCAGCCGCTTTCTCCGGTCGCACCAACCACTGATATTCAGCTTAGCATCCCGCTTGTCAACCGGACAAGAACTGTATTCGATTTTTCCTCAAAGGACACCAGCGGTCTGAAGAGAGCAGATGATGGGAGCTATTTCTATACAAATACGCAGCCGACCACACCGGTAGGGATCGGCCAACTCACCGTCCAACCCCGGTCGAGTGCCCAGCAAGTTTCTGTGGGTTCCTTCAGCATCGCACCCATACCATCGACCAACGTCACGGTAACGGGAAGCGAAATGGGGCTTCCGACAACGACCGTTCCGCTGTTTCCTTCCGGCAATATTCCTGTACCCGCCAGATCACTCGATTTCACATCCCAGTTTGACTACGTCCGGCTGGAGTCGGGCTTCCTGACTCTCACGATCACCAACAACTTGCCGATTCCCATCGATTTCCCGCAGCCCGTCGTGCTGAAAAACAACTCTGCTTCTCCCGTCGACTCAACGGTCATAGCTAGTTTCAGTTTTGGCGACACACTCACGCAGGGTCAATCAGTTTCCGCCAGTTCGAGTCTGGCCTCCAAGTTTCTTCGAGGAAACCTGAGAACGGCTACTACGCAAATACATACAAACGGAAGTGCCGTGTCGGTCGCGTTCACCGCCTCCAGCGGAATATCGTTGACATTGAGTTCCGGTGCACTCATTGCCGACAGCGCCAAAGCAGTTATTCCGAACCAGACGGTCAGCTCGATCAATGATTCTGTTGTCACGATCGATGATTCAGTCTCCGTGCAGCAGGCGACGTTCCGCCAGGGCGTGATTTCAGCGGCACTGATCAATAACCTCGACATGAACGTTGGTATCTATCTGAGGGTAGAAAACCTGGTGAACATATCGACGGGCAACAAATTCGTCATTCAGCAAACACTGGCGCCGAGAGATAGTTTTGTTTTCCCTGTAGCGATGGACGCCCTGAAGATAGACACGACAATCCTCAACCCACCTATCGGCACAAGTCTCAAATTCTCCGTGGGCATCAGTTCGGTCAACTCTGGCAGCCAGAAATCGGTTGTCTCCAAGAGGGATTTTGTAAGGTCTGAATTGCGTGCAGGCCAGCCATTGGTATTGAAATCGGTGACCGGACGCATCAAGCCGACAAGGATAGCAATCAACTCGGGGTCGAGCGGGCCTCGTCTCAACGAAGCTTTCACGAAATTGCAGGGCAATTTTGCATTCGACTCGGTAAAACTTGCCCTGAACCTTGGGGTCAGTAGCGGTTTCCCCACGGACTACAACTTGCGTGTGATAGCCATGACCCGGAAAACGACGCCGGTAAGAATGGATTCCATATACGTCCCTCCAGCATCTTCGTCGCAGCCGGCAAATCGTGGCATTATCTATCCTGGCCTCAATCAGACGACTCAAATCGTGTTGGATAATTCTAGTGGACTCAACGTCTTTCTTGCGAAATTCTTCCCCAATTTTCCCGATACCTTCATCGTCCGGGGAGACCTCAGGATGAATCCACCGAGCGTTTTCCCGACGAATCAGGGCTTGCAGCGGGTTGACGATACGAGCAAAGTGTACGCCTCCATCGATACCTATTTCCCGTTGAAACTCGGGATTACAAACGGCGTGCTGATCGATACGGTCAGCCTAGACAGTAAACAGACGTTCGACAAGGATTTTATCACATCTGTGAAACAAGGGACAATGTATCTGCAGGTCACCAATGGCCTTCCGCTTCAAATGACTTTCCGCGCCGCTCTTCTGGGAAGGTTGACTCCGACATCACCGCGCGACACGCTGTTGAGAATTCCGGCAACCGGCACGAAGACCATCCAGGCTGCAACGGTGAATACTGCTGACGGGGCCGTCAGAGATTCCACAACAAGCTTGATCACCCTGAATCTCACGGGGTCCGACCTCGACAAGTTCAACTACGCCGATGCCATGTGGTTCCGATTTGACATCATCACGGCCGCTGGAGTCTCCACGGTGAAAATACGCGACAAAGACTTCATCAGAATTCTTGCATCTGCCAACTTTGTATATCAGTTGAACAAGCCGAAGTGAAGCACAGGAGAACATATCGTGCGGTCACCTTCAGCTTGGCGATGGCCACTATCAGCATGGCGGGAGATCGTTCGAATATCCGGGGTATGGCGATGGGGAGGACGATGAATGCCTCATCGCGGGG
>CAYIBG010000218.1:0-3643 GCA_964361365.1 uncultured Ignavibacteriaceae bacterium
GCGAGAGGGAATGAAAATGGAATCTGAAAGGACTGTATCAATGTCGTACTTCAAACGCTCAAGCGGGTCGCTGGGTGGCCGCAAACTTGAAACACCTGTGCATCCGGAAACAAAAATGGAAAAGAGAATGATGAGATCCGTCCTCTTGTACATCGGTGACAAATGTTGCGTGAATTGATGTGAAATTCAACTCGGAACTTCCAAGTTCCTTGATTGCCCTCCAAAAATAGAGTATATTACACGCCGAATTTTCTCAAAACCCGGTTATTGAAGGACAAGAAATGCTGCAGTTTTTCAAAAGGCTGTTTGGCTCGAAGCATGAACGGGATGCCAGGATCATCCGGCCGTTCATCGCGGAGATTAACAAGCACGTGCCAGGCCTTTCTTCTTTGAGCGATGAGCAGCTCCGCGGGAAATCCGATGAATTCCGTGCCCGTATCAAAGAACACACGAAGGATATTGAAGCGGAGATAGTTTCTGTCCAGGAGTCCTTGAGGCAGGAGCTTCCGTATGAGCAGCGCGAAACCCTCTATGCACGCCTTGACGAGCTGAACAAAGAACTTGACCGAGGCATTGAAGAAGCCCTGAAAGAGCTCTTGCCGGAAGCGTTCGCCGTCGTGAAAGAATCGTGCCGGCGTCTTGTGGGGCAAACCTGGGAAATAGCCGGAAACAAAGTGCTGTGGGATATGGTGCCTTTTGATGTGCAGCTCCTCGGCGGTGTGGTGCTGCATCAGGGCAAGATAGCCGAGATGGCCACCGGTGAAGGGAAAACGCTCGTTGCAACGTTACCGGCTTATCTGAATGCATTGCCCGGCCGCGGTGTCCATATCATTACCGTGAACGATTACCTGGCTTTGCGCGACAGCCAATGGATGGGCAGAGTGTTCGAGTTCCTTGGATTAAAAGTCGGCTGTATTCTGCAACACATGGATTCGGTCCAGCGACGTGCCCAGTATGCAGCGGATATTACGTATGGAACGAACAACGAGTTCGGGTTCGATTACTTGCGCGATAACATGGTTGTGCATGCTGAAGAAATGGTGCAGCGAGGCCACAACTATACGATCGTCGACGAGGTCGATTCCGTGCTGATTGACGAGGCGCGGACGCCGCTCATTATCAGCGGACCTGTGGAAGCGGAAGAACATAAGTTTGACGAAATGAAGCCGTACATCGAGCGCGTTTACAAGGCACAGCAGTCGTTTGTGGCAAAGATCACGTCGGATGCAGAATCGCTGTTGGAGCAACAGAAAAAGGAAGAAGCGGGACTGCTCCTTCTCCGGGCACAACGGGGTTTGCCCAAGAGCAATAAATTGTTGAAGCTTTTTTCAGAACCTGCGAACAAGTCCCTCGCCCAGCAGACGGAAAAGGAATACATGCGCGATAACTCGGCCCGCATGCACGAGGTCGATGACGAGTTGTATTTCGCCATCGATGAAAAATCGCATGTTATCGACCTGACTGAAAAAGGGCGTGAATACCTTGCGCAGACCTACCCGGGCCACCACATTGACCTGTTTGTGATTCCCGATATCGGAACAGAGTTCAGTCTCATCGACGGCAATTCGATGCTTTCTCCGGATGAAAAACAACTCAAGAAGGACGAGGTCAACAAGCTCTTTGCAGAACGAAGCGACCGAATCCATACAATCCTTCAACTCCTCAAGGCCTATTGTCTCTACGAAAAGGATGTTGAGTACGTCGTGCAAGACGGCAAGATCATGATCGTGGACGAGTTTACCGGCCGTCTTCTCCAGGGTCGCAGATATTCTGAAGGATTGCATCAGGCGATCGAAGCCAAAGAAGAAGTCAAGGTCGAGCGCGACACGCAAACGCTCGCGACGGTCACGCTGCAGAACTACTTCAGGATGTATAAGAAAATTTCAGGTATGACCGGGACCGCTGAGACGGAGGCGTCCGAGTTTTTCGAAATCTATAAGCTTGATGTGGTAGTTGTTCCGACGAATAGGGGGATGGTTCGCACGGACCACGACGACCATGTGTACAAAACGAAGCGTGAGAAGTATAATGCCGTCATGGCAGAAATAGAGGAAATGCGGAAGATCAACAGGCCGGTTCTCGTGGGTACGACAAGTGTCGATGTTTCAGAAACGATCAGCCGCATGCTCAAGCGGAAGGGTATCCCGCACAATGTGTTGAACGCCAAGCAGCATCAACGTGAGGCTGAGATTGTGGCGCATGCAGGATTGCCGGGAGCTATCACCATATCGACGAATATGGCGGGCCGTGGAACGGACATCAAGCTTGGACCCGGTGTGAAGGATATCGGAGGGTTGCATATCGTTGGAACCGAACGGCACGAGGCACGGCGCATTGACAGACAGCTCAGAGGCCGGGCTGGGCGGCAGGGCGACCCTGGATCATCCAGGTTTTATCTCTGTCTCGAAGATGACCTGATGCGGTTGTTTGGCAGCGAACGCATCGCACGCATCATGGAGCGCATGGGACTGGAAGAGGGCGAAGTGATCCAGCATCCGATGATTACAAGGTCGGTGGAACGTGCTCAGAAAAAAGTGGAAGAGAACAACTTTGGAATCCGCAAGCGTCTGCTCGAATATGACAACGTGATGAATCAGCAGCGTGAAGTTATCTACTCCCGCCGGAGGCACGCGTTACTTGGCGAGCGGCTGCAGGATGATATCTTCGAGATGGTGCGAGATTTGGCCGAGAAAATGGCGGAACAATACAGCACAGAAGGGAATCTGGAGGGCTTGAAACTCGAGGTCCGGTCCAAATTTCTCGTCGATCTTCCGATGACACCTGAGGAATTCCAAAAACTGGGCAAAGATGGTGTGGCGCAAGTGGTGTTCAAAGCAGCAGAGAATTTTTATCATCGCAAGGAAGAACAAATCGGGCCGATGATGCGAACGCTGGAAAAAATGGTCATGCTGCAGGTGATCGATTCCAAATGGCGCGACCATTTGCGGGAAATGGATGACTTGAAAGAAGGAATTCATTTGAGAGGGTACGGCCAGAAGGATCCGCTTCTTGAATACAAGGGTGAATCCTTCAAGATGTTCATGGAACTCATGGATCTGATCGAAGAGGAAGTAACCGGTTTGGTATTCAAGCTCTACCCGGAGCGTGCAGAACAGCTGCCGGTCCAGCGGGGACGTCGTCCTCTGCGTCGGGAGGACATGGTGCTCACGCACGATTCAGCGATGGGTTCAGGTTTCATGGCAAATCGAGAACCGATCCCCGCGGGCGCTGTACAACAAGGCCCAGGGCCGATGCGGGCGGGGCAACAAGGTCCGCCTCAAAAAGTGCAGCCGATACGCGTTGCGGAAAAGGTCGGCCGGAACGACCCCTGTCCCTGCGGAAGCGGAAAAAAATACAAGAATTGCCATGGATCGTCGTGAACATCGTCAACTTGAATGAGAGAACCACATGAAAAAGATTGAAGCGATCATTCGGCCGTTTAAGCTCGACGATGTGCGGGAGGCGCTTTCGGAGATGGGAGTGAAGGGGATGACGCTCACGGAAGTGAAGGGTTACGGAAGACAAAAAGGGCACACGGAGGTCTACAGGGGGTCTGAATACAAGATAGATTTCCTGCCAAAGGTCAAAATCGAGATTATCGCGAAGGACTCGATGGTGGAAAAGATCGTGTCAACCATCCTCA
>CAYIBG010000219.1:0-3627 GCA_964361365.1 uncultured Ignavibacteriaceae bacterium
TGTTAAGTCAGACAAGAATGTCTGACCTACCGATTTATTTCCCTTTAAACTGTGCAGGCCGCTTTTCCAAAAACGCTTGCACGCCTTCCTTGTGATCCTCGGTGAGAGAAGCTATTTCCTGAATGTATGCTTCGTAGTCGAGGAGTGAATCGAGGTCTGATGAAAGTGCCTTGTTGAGTATGCGTTTGATCAGGCCAATGGATTTGGTGGGCGCCTTTGCAAGTTTCCCGGCTAGTTCCATCGTAACTTGTTGAAGTTCTGCAGCGGGAACAACTTTGTTCACAAGTCCAACGCGCTCCGCCTCCACTGCGCCAATATCATTGCCCAGCGCCGCGTATTCAAACGCCTTCGCCATGCCAACGAGGCGGGGGAGAAACCAGTGCGAACCGGTATCGGGAACGAGCGCGATGCGGATGAAAACTTCGATGAGTTTTGCGGTGTCGGACATGATGCGCATATCGCATGCTAGAGCGATGCTCATCCCTGCACCCGCAGCTACGCCGTTAATCATTCCGATAATGGGTTTTTCCATGTTCCGCATTCTGCGGACAAGAGGGTTGTAGCTTTTCTCCAAGGATTCTTTCAGAGAGCGCCGCGTGTCTTTCTCTGAATGTTCCTTCAAGTCTTGTCCAGAGCAGAACGCCTTGTCGCCTGCTCCTCGAATCACGACACAACGCACATTCGAATCCTTATCCGCTTCCTTCAAAGCGTCGTTAAGTTCTTTTTTCATTGCTTCGTTGAAGGCGTTGTAGACGTCGGGACGGTTGAGGGTAATAGTGAGGACGTTGTTGGAAAGCGTGTAGAGAAGAGTAGTGTAGGAAGTCATCGGTTATTCTTCCGGTTTGTTTTCGATAAGTACAATTCTGCCATCAAAATCAGTTGCGACAACACGATTTGAATCGATTGGAGAAACGGTGTTTACTATCGTATTCCCCAGCTTGTGCTGCCACCGGATGACTCCGGTTTTGGAATCCAGGGCAAACACAGTTCCATTCTTGTGTCCGAAAAAAACCGTTCCATCTTTCTCCATCGGCATTGATGGGTCAATATCGTATCCGTAGCCGCAATGGGTTGCCCAAACGAGCTCTGCTGTCGAAGAAGTCGAAGAGAAAGCAAAGAGAGTGTCGTTCATACATTTTGCATATACGCGACTTCCGTCTTCCGAGATCCCAATCGCCTCCCGCACCTGGTGAGCCTTTGTGCGCCACAGCTCCTGTCCGGTGGAAATGTCGATTGAAGTCATTGCACGATCGGGAGCGACAATGAAGACCCTGCCATCCGACGCCACAGGCCAGCACGCGGCAGGGGAGAAACCCCGCCCAGCGTTTCCATTCGACCACTTCCAGGAAAGCGAACCGTCTTCGATGTTCAGTCCGTACAAAAACGAATCCCACGCTCCAAATACAACCTTGTTTCGATACACGAGCGGCTTTGTCTCCACGAATGCCCCTACACCGCTGAATTGCCACCGGAGCCTGCCGTTCGAGAGATTTAATGCCCTGAATTTCCCGTCGCTTGATCCGATATACACGACGCCTTTGGAAATCGTCGGACAGGCAACGACCGCCCCTCCCGTTTTGTATTTCCAGATCATCTTCCCGTCGTCAATGTCCAGACAATAAATATTGCCATCCGATGAGCCAAAAACGACTCTCAGGTTTTCCACAGCTGGAGTTGAATAGACAGCCGCGCCGGCGGCAAAATCCCAATGCATATTGCCAGACTCAGCTGAGTAGCAGGCGACGATGCCGCCTCCGTTTCCCACGACAACGTGATCGCCCCACACCATCGGTGCGGAAGCGACGGTAAATCCTGTCTCGATTTTCCATGCGGACTTCACAGCCGGATATTTCGAGTTGATAGTAAAATCTGGACGAGGATATGTCGTCGTGTCTTCAGAGTAATCCCGCTTTCCAAGTGAAATTCCATACCAGCCAGGCTTCGTCGTAATGCCAGGTGTCCGCTCGGAAAAGAACATCGAGTCGCTTCGCACGCCTACGATGTTATATCCACCCGCTTCCCTGACTGTGTGGAGATTTGACCGGCCCATAATGCCGGGGATCCCTTCGAATTCAAGAACTTTGTTCCGGTGTCCGTGTCCGCAAAGAACTGCCTGCGTGTTGTGGCGCTTGAGCCGTTGCGTCATTTCATGCCAGTTGTCGATCTGCGAGTCGAGAGGGTAATGTGTCACAAAGAACAAAGGTTGCTCGTCGTCTTCTAGGTTTGTCAGGACAGAATCCACCCAGCGTAAATCCTCAGGCGCAAAATGTCCGTCGCCCATTCGCATGATCGGCCCTTGATGCACGCCGAAGAACTTGAATCCTCCGTAGTCGAAAACAAAGCGGTCTGCGCCGAACACGTTTGAAAACTTCGTATTGCCGGATTCCGACCATTTTGTATCGTGGTTGCCGGGGACGATGTAATACGGTTTCGTGAGACTGTCGAGAATCGATTTTGCCAGTTCAAACTCAGCATTCCAACCCATCTCGGTGATATCGCCGGAGAGAATCACAAACGCGATACTATCTATTCTATTTATGTCGCGGACGGAAGCGCGGAGGTCTTCAGCACCGGGAATACTACCAATGTGCGTGTCGCTCAACCAGGCGAAGGTGAACGGGAGGGGTTGGGCCGAGGAAAGACCGGCAGCGCAAAAAAGAAGCAGCAGGAACGGCCGCATTCACTCGTCCTTTGTCCCCTTTAGTCTTTTCTTCTTTTTTCCGGCGAACTTGTCGACGAAGTCTCCAAGCAGCTTGCGCCAATCTTTATCCTGAGGATGGCCCCTGGGAGGTTGAGTCGGCAGATCTTCTTTTCGTTGCTGGGTGCGGGGCTTTTGTTCTCCCCGGTTTTGCTGTGAATAGGGTCGAGAATACTTCCGGTCGCGCTCGGGACGTTGTTGCGGCCGGCCCGGTCTGCCATGCGAGCGAGGGCGAGGCTCCTGCCCACCCGACGAAGTCTGATTATCAACTCGGCGGGGCTGTTGATGTGGCGGACGCCTTGAACGCTCCTGGTGTTGTCTTTGTGGAGATTGCGTATGTCTGGGACGATGCGGCGGTTGCTTATGCGAGGTTGGTGTGTGGGGGGCAACTTCCGGAGGTTTGGCGTAATCGAAACCCGGGAATTTTTTTAGCTCATATCGCTTGGATGTGAACCGTTCGAGTTTTTTCAGATAATCCATTTCGTCCCGGCCGACGAATGTGATGGCGTCTCCCGAAGCGTTAGCCCGTCCCGTCCTTCCGATGCGGTGGATATAGTCCTCGGGGAACGAAGGTATATCATAGTTCACGACGTGCGAAATCCCTTCCACATCGATTCCTCGAGCGGCAACGTCTGTCGCCACGAGGACTCTGAATTGTCCCTGTTTGAATCCGTCCAGTGCCCGCTGGCGTTGCGCCTGTGTGCGGTTGGAATGTATCGCCACAGACTTGATGCCGCGCCTCTCGAGGCGATGAGAAATTTTGTCCGCACCGTGTTTTGTGCGTGAGAAGATGAGCACAGAATTCATTTTCAGCGTGTCGAGCATATAAAAGAGCAGGTCCATCTTTTTTTCCTGCGGTGCGGAGTAGAAATGATGCGTCACGGATTCCACCGGAGACCGTTGCTCCCCGATCTCGATAAGTACCGGAT
>CAYIBG010000220.1:0-3606 GCA_964361365.1 uncultured Ignavibacteriaceae bacterium
ACAGCTTCAACGATCTGGCTGCCAGTCCTGAAGGCCCTGTCATCATCGAACACGATGCCGTAGACGGCGTAGGCCCCGGCGAGTGCGAATTGTGTCCGGCCGTCCCCAAAGCCGGCGAAAAAATCGCTCCAGTAGGAGGCAGATCCTGAGCTCCTGTAGAATCTGTCGGAGGGTGTGTAGGTGTCGTCATCCGTGAGAACCAGGGCGGTGGAGAGGGCTGTTATCCAGGCCCATGCTTCAACCTTGTCCTTCCTGAAACTCAGATCTGCCCAACGGCCCCAATCGTAAGGCATGCGCTCGAACATCGTGTACCAGCGGATGGGTTTGAGAGGAGTATTGAGCGGTCTCCGGACCGGATCGTCCCGTGCAATGGAGCTTGAGTCAGGCGCGAGAGTTTGTCGGGAGAAAGAGATCGAGGCGAGCGTGAGGGAGAAGAAGAAGATACAACCGAACAGCTTCATCATATGAACAACCTAGAATCTCAGCTGGAGCTGGACTCCATATCCAACCTGATCGGTAAAAGGCTTGAGGCTGAGCTGCTCGGAGTCATCGTTCCATCGTTCAACCAGCTTCGTGCATCCATAACCGATGATCGCTCCGAGGAAACAATCGCTGGCCCAATGAGTGCTTTCAGAAATCCGGGTGACTGCAACGCCGGTCGCGAGGGAGTAGCTCAGGTAGGAAACCCAGGGTTCGGGGTACATGTCAGAAAGAACGGTCGCCAAAGCAAAGGCAGAAGCCGTGTGCCCTGACGGAAACGCGTCGTATCGAGCCTGACCGTGCTCTCGTTCCCTGCCTCCGAAGAAAGCCATCGGTCCATACCAGGTTCCTCCGTTCGAAGTTGAGCTGGAGGGCCGTTCGCGTCCTGTCATCTTTTTGATAAACTGAATTGTGATGCCTGTAAGCAAGAAAGACTCAAGTCCTATTTTACCCGTCTTGATTGCTCTATCATTATCCGCAAGAAAACCGTAGGCGAGGAAGCCGCCAAAGGTTCCCAAGGAAAACGACCCATGGCCGATTTCTGTCACAATGGGGCTCAATGTCTTAAAAGTGCCGTTTCCTTCCTTCCAGGTATACATGAAATCGTACGTCTGCTGGTCCGTCCGGATAAGAACAAGGGTAAGAGCCATCGTTCCAAAAATCGTCAGGCCGGTTTTGTTCAACTGTGGTTGTGTGTGAACGGGCAGCTCTGCGCTTGTTTGAGCCAGAGATGGATACAGGAGTGCCGAGCACAAGAGAAGGGTGGTGGGGATTCGCCTCATTTCAATGGGTGAGAACATACGGAAAAGAAATATCAATGGGAAGCAAAAAGACTGTCGGTGCACAATCTCCCGCGAAACGAATCCTCTCAAGCTGGAATTAAGTCCGCAAAGAAGTATTCTCGAGCCAAGCTTGCTTTTGGCGTCGCGGAATGATAATTTTTGCGCACTTTTCCATTCTGAGACATGAAAAACGCCTTCATTATGAAGTGCTTGATCTTGATTATGGGGGCATCGTGCGTGGCTTCCGGCCAGTCGTCATTCCAATTTGGCGGCGGGGGACATGTCATGATGCCCGTCGGGGACTACGGCGGCTCGACGAACGACTTTTACCTCGGGTCCAAGTACGGAGCGGGGGTCGGGCTAGGATTTCATTTCAAAAGCCGGTTCGAATTTGCAGGTATTCCCTGGATGGCCAGCATGGAATATTCTATTTTCAAAAACAAAGGAAATGGTGAGTCAAGCCAAGGAGAAATCGAATTGGACCGGCGGATTTTTTCACTTCGACTTGGTCCGGAATGGTTTCTCGATGTTGCCGATTCGTTCACGCCCTATGTGTCCGCCGGCCTTATTCTGAACAACATGGGAGGCGATGCGGGCTTCAAAAAAATCTCCACCGTGCCTGATACAGCATTCATTCAGCAGGCAGGTGAACGGCTCGGTTTAGGTATTTCGGGGGGAGTCCTGATACCGCTGTATCCTGAAGCTAATTTCGACATTTCGCTCAATTACAACCTGCTGAACCCCTTCAATAAGGTCTGGGTGGCTGATTCGCGAGAGAGGAGAGTTGATTCATACGCCGCCATCAATGACGCTCAAGATCCTCTTTCCCCGTCCGGGAATCCGGGGCATTTTATTCAAAATGCTCGGTCCATTCAAACCCTTCAGCTCACCATCACGTTGATTTTTCGAATTTAGATTGCTTATTCTTCAAAAGTTGTATCACTTTGGGATTTTCCTCATCCATTTCCCAATTTTCCACATTATCCCTGATGTATTTTCGGATGCGGTTCAAATCATTTTGATCGCGAATGATGTGATCGTGGAACCGAGGCTGCCATGCAAATTCCGGGATTCCTACGTCGTGACAGATTTTGGTCGTTGCGGACTTGAATGACCCAATGATTGTCGAGATTGACCCTCGAATGGGTTTGCTGAATTGGCGGTGTAGGGACACGGCATGCCGTGTCCCTACACGGAATAATACACGTATTATTCCATGCACATGATTCGGCATTACCTTGTATTCATCCAGTTCAATGTTTGAGAAATGATCAGGAATATCCATCCAACATTGTCGCGCAATCGTTCCGACTTGCGATAACCTCATCTTACCAAATTGAATCTCACCGAAAAAGCATTCGCGTTCGTACGTGCAAATCGTGACGAAATACTCTGTCGGTGAGTTATAATCAAAACTCTTAAGCCGAATCGAACTCCGACGATGCATTTGCGCATTGTATCGTTGCTTGGCAGGCATGTCCAGATTTTCGAATGCCCTAACGGATCGTCTTCGGAGCTTTTTGCCCCCCAGGGATCAGAACGATGTATTTCAACGGATCCCGAATTTTTTTGAAATCCTCTTTTGCTTTCTGCAGCAATTCGGGCGACTGGAACAGGTCGATCGCACTGCAAGCGAGTGTCTTCGCCGCCACCATCATCCCTTTTTCGCCTATGCTCATGCCTGTGCAGGCCACGATTTGCCAGCTATGCCCGGGTGAGCCGAATGATGTGGTTGTCGCCGTGAATTGCCCGACCGGTACAAACCAGCTGATATCGCCGACATCGGTCGATGCCAGACCTTGGAACGGTTGGTCCGGCAATTTCTCGACCTCCTCAGACAACGCTTTTTCAAACGTGCGGCCAAGCGACTCCTGCGTTTTGCTGGCGAAACGTTTCTCTTCCTCAGTAAATTTCGGTGCACCAACGAATTGCAGGTTTGTGTGAATCACCTCTGAAAGAACGCGGTTGGGCAGAACCTCGTGCATATCGGCGTCAACCTGGATAGCAGACAACTTGGTTCTTGTCATCATGGCGGCGCCTTTTGCAATTTCGCTGACCCACTCGTAGTATTTCTCGACGTCGTTGTGTTTGTTGGCTCGAAGGTAATACCACACTTCCGCTTCCGGCGGAACGACGTTCGGCTGGCCGCCTCCGTTTGTGATGACATAGTGAATCCGCGTATCTTCCTTGACGTGCTCGCGCATGTAGTTCACTCCGTTGCTCATGAGCTCGACGGCATCAAGGGCGCTCCGGCCCTCGTGAGGAGAACTCGAGGCGTGCGCGGGCAGGCCTGAAAAATGGAACTTCACTGAAACGTTGGCTTTGGTATAACTGTAACTCGAGG
>CAYIBG010000221.1:0-3601 GCA_964361365.1 uncultured Ignavibacteriaceae bacterium
CGCAGAGTGCAAACAGGAAAAGTGCAAACATATCTCGCGTTCGTGATTCTTGGTGTCATGATCTTCTTCCTATGGTTCAGGTAACGAATTTGAATGCTCGCTTAAAGGAGTAAATGATAATGGAACTTCATGTGCTCGGTGTCGGTATCCTCACCTGGTTAACATTCCTCCCGGTCGTGGGGATGATCGCAATCCTCATGCTCCCGAAGGAAAACCGTTCGGCCGTGAAATGGACGGCGGTCGCCGTGACGTTCTTGCAACTGGTCCTGTCCGTGCTGATTTACATGAAGTTTAACCGCACCATGCCGGGCATCAACTCAGCTGAGGGTATGCAGTTTGTGGAACGACTGAACTGGATCGACATTGCGGGCACCTCATGGGTTGGCCGGATTCACATCGAGTATTTCATGGGTATCGACGGGCTGAGCGCCCCGATGGTACTGTTGACAGCGCTGATCAGCTTCATTGCGGTCTTTGCGTCGTGGAACATCGAAAAAGCGTTCAAAGGCTACATGGCCATGCTGCTCCTGCTCGACACAGGCATGATGGGTGTGTTCGTATCGCTGGATTTCTTTTTATTCTACGTGTTCTGGGAAGTCATGCTGCTTCCGATGTATTTCCTCATCGGCGTTTGGGGCGGGCCGAAGCGCGAATATGCGGCCATCAAGTTCTTTCTCTATACG
Source organism: uncultured Ignavibacteriaceae bacterium (assembly GCA_964361365.1). Lineage (GTDB taxonomy): Bacteria > Bacteroidota > Ignavibacteria > UBA10030 > UBA10030 > JANOGR01. Next base: position 684 of record CAYIBG010000221.1, read on the forward strand.
CTGCTGGGCAGTGTGCTGATACTCCTCGCCATGATCGCGTTGTATTTCAGCGTGGCAATTGTCGACCCTGCAACAGGAGAGAAGATCCATACGTTTAACATGCTGGCAATGATGAACGCGGCCAATTTCGAGCCGGGATCGCTCCTGTATGGCGCTTCGACGTACTGGCGGTATCTTGCCTACATCGGGCTGTTCATCGGGTTTGCGATCAAAGTTCCAATTTTCCCGTTCCATACATGGCTGCCGGATGCACACGTGGAAGCGCCGACGGCGATCAGCGTTATTCTTGCAGGAGTTTTGCTGAAGATGGGTACGTACGGATTACTCCGGGTCAGCTACCCGATGTTTCCGGAGATCGCCACCGCAACTGCATGGTATCTTGCAATCCTCGCGTTCATTAATATCGTGTACGGAGCCCTCTGCGCCATGGCGCAGAAGGATTTCAAAAAACTTATTGCGTACTCGAGCATCAGCCATATGGGCATCGTCCTGCTCGGCATGGCGGCCATGAATACACAGGGAATACTCGGCGCGGTCTTCCAGATGTTCAACCACGGCACCATCACCGCAATGCTCTTTTTGATTGTCGGAGTTCTTTACGACCGGGCCCACACACGAGACATCGACGCCTTCGGCGGACTCGCGTTGACCATGCCAAAATACACCGGCATCATGACCGTGGCCTTCTTCGCCGCGCTCGGACTGCCCGGCTTGAGCGGGTTCATTTCGGAAGCGTTCGCCTTCCTCGGTGCTTTCCAGGTCGACAAGCTTCGTGTGATCACCATCGCATCAACGCTCGGCATCGTATTGACGGCAGCCTATATGCTGTGGACATTGCAACGGGTGTTCCTGGGCCAGCCGAATGAGAAATGGGCCAAGTTGCCCGACATCAATCCTGTGGAAACGTTCACACTTGTGCCGTTGGCCGTGATCATCCTCGTACTGGGCATTTATCCGTCGTTTATGCTGGATATGATGACGGCATCGATGAATCACCTTGTGGACATTGTGGCAAAGGGCGGGTCGGCTGTTGCGGTGATACCGTAATCGGAAACTCATGAGTCAACAAATACTCGAAAACCTTTCCAACTTTCTGCCGGAAACAGTTCTGAGTGTCACGTTCTGCGTGGCGATTGTTCTGAACCTGATTTTTCGGAAGAACCCTAAGCTCATTGCTTACGTGGCTTTAGCGGGGGTTGTCCTCTCGGGTTACCTCGTGACGAGGCAAATCGGCATGTCTCAGCTCCTGTTTTCAGGCATGGTCGTGGTGGACCCGTTTGCGGTGTTCTTCAAGCTTCTCGTTACGCTCGCTTCTGTGCTCATCATGCTCTTCTCGGTATTCTCTTCAGAGGTTTTGGCGACGGTCAAACGGATGGGCGAGTACTTTGCGCTTCTCGTCGCGATGACACTCGGCATGTTCCTTATGGTCGGTGCAACAAACCTGCTGATGATGGTGCTGGCGATGGAGCTCACAAGTCTGAGCTCATACATCCTCGCCGGATATACGAAAGAAGCGCCCGATTCGAGTGAGGCCTCGCTGAAGTACATTATTTACGGCGCGTTATCATCCGGGTTGATGCTGTATGGTGTATCAATTATTTTCGGACTGACCGGCGCAACGGATGTGTTCGGTGTGAACAAAGCACTGGCAGCGGGACAGACGAGTTACATCGCTTTGCTGATTTCCTCCATTTTGATCCTCGCAGGATTTGGATACAAGATGTCAGCCGTCCCGTTTCACTTCTGGACGCCCGATGTGTATGAAGGCTCTCCCGTGACCATCACAGCTTTCCTGTCGGTGGCGTCGAAGGCGGCGGGTTTTGCCATGATGATCAGGTTTTTCTACATGACGTTCACCGTTGCAGGGACAGCACCCGAGGGGATGTGGATGATGCTCCAGGGGTTCGAATGGAACAAGATCATCGCGATCCTTTCCGTTCTGACGATGACGCTTGGGAACCTGGTCGCCGTCTGGCAGGATAACATGAAGCGGCTCCTTGCATATTCGAGCATCGCCCATGCCGGGTACATGCTGATGGGCGTCGTGGTGCTGAGCGACAAGGGGCTTGCCGCCGTGTTGATCTATTTCGTTGTGTATCTTTTCATGAACCTCGGCGCCTTCTACGTCGTCATGCTCGTGGCCAACAAAACGGGGAGCGAGGACATCAATTCGTACAAAGGCTTGGGCTCACGGGCCCCGCTCCTCGGCGTTGCCATGGTGATTTTCTTCATCTCGCTGACGGGGTTGCCGCCGACGGCAGGGTTTATTGGAAAGCTGTTCCTGTTTGTCGCTCTTCTGGATGCGAGGTGGATCTGGCTTGCAATCGTGGGAGCCTTGAATAGCGTCGTGTCTCTGTACTACTACGTCCGTGTATTGAGAAACATATTCTTGCGGGATCCGGAGGGAGACTCGAGCCCGATTCAGATATCAAATGCCCAGGTCATTTTACTGCTTGCTCTGCTCGTGCCGACGCTGCTCTTCGGCCTTTACTACTCGCCCATCGTCGAGTTTGCGAACGCTTCTGTCCTGATGTTCCGCCCGCAGTAGCGTTAACGCTTCTTGCTGCTGTTCACCCGTTCGTAAATCAGCCTCACACCGTCGAGAACGAGCGACGGTTCCCACGCTTCAATCAGCTTTGTTTGCTTGCTCATCATCTCGGAAAAGCCGCCCGTCGCGATGATTTTTGCTTCCTTCTTCTCGCGCTTTCGGAGTTCATCCCGTATCCTTCGCACCGTTCCCTCCATCGCATCGAGAGCGCCGAAGAGAATCCCCGCCTGCATGCTTCCAACAGTTTCGGTTCCTATCATTTTTGACGGGAAACGCAGTTCGATCTTGGGAAGCTTGGCAGCCCGTTTGTGGAGATCGATGGCAGAGGTTTCAATCCCCGGTGCGATCACTCCTCCGAGGTAATCTCCGT
>CAYIBG010000222.1:0-3582 GCA_964361365.1 uncultured Ignavibacteriaceae bacterium
GCAATGTCCAAGAGCCAAATTGCTGCGCATATCGCCAGCAAATTTGACCTAAAGAAGAAGGTCGCAGTAAATGTCTTGGAAGAGATTGCTAGTTTGGCCTATAGGGAAGCCAAAAATTCCTTCACCCTGCCTGGAATCGGAAAACTCGTTCTCGTAGACAGAAAAGCGAGAATGGGCCGAAATCCAGCTACTGGTGCGTCGATTCAGATCCCAGCAAAAACGGTTGTGAAATTCCGAGTGGCAAAGGCCGCAAAGGAAGCCGTTCTCAGTCTGAAGTAATTCTCTGCAATAGAGACAAATCAAGCAAAGGCGCCGGAATTCCACCGGCGCCTTTGTTTTTGGTGTCAGTTTCTTGCATATCCTGTTAAAAAAATCCATTTTGTGTTAGGTTTCAGCCAGATTGAAAAAATGACCCATAGAATATGCCATTTCCTTGTGTTTTTTACGATCTGCCTCTTTTCCGCCTGTGACAAGGGCGTCCAGGTGGAAGCGGAAAGGCCGAAAACAACTTTCGAATCAATTCAAGGCACGATTTTGAGCCAAAACTGCTCGGTATCGGGTTGCCACAATTCCGCAAGCCGTTCTGGCGGCCTCGATCTCGAATCGAGCGCTTCATACTCGAATCTCGTTGGTATTGAGCCAACAAATACATTTGCAAGAACCGCGAAATTTATGCGCGTTCGGCCCTTCAAGCCAGACAGCAGTTTTCTATTTCTCAAGATTGACGGAAACCCTGGTCCGGATTTCGGAAATCGGATGCCCTCGAATTCAACATCCTCATTGCCTTCGAATTATCGCGAATTCATAAGACAGTGGATTCAGGCGGGTGCACCCCGGGAAGGCGAAGTTGCGGACGCACGCTTGATTCGTGATCCGATAGTCTCAAACGACACGTTCACTCCACCGAACCCGCCTCAACAAGGACTTCAGCTTCAGGTCAGACCATTTGCAATCGACCCGCTCTCCGAAAGGGAGATTTTCGTTTACAACAAATCGACCAATGCTGATTCATTATATGTGAACAGAATTGAAGTAAAGATGAGGCCGGGAAGCCACCATTTTATTCTGTATTCGTATAACGCAACCGGCTTGAGGGAAGGTGAGATTCGCGATCTCACAACAACAAATGGTGAGATCTTTCGTGCGGGACGTCAATTGTTTGCAGGTTCCCAGACTCCAGCGTTCGACTACCAGCTGCCCTCGAACGTAGTGTTGCGCATGAATCCGTACCAAGGGTCGACTACAATTCTCATTATGTCAATACGGGAAGTGCCGTAAAAACTGGTGAAGTGTATGTGAACCTGCACAGTGTTCCGAGGAATGATTCCACGAAAATTGCCGTGCCCATCTTCGACAATTACGTGTTGCTTTCCCTTCCGCGCGGTCAAAGAACAACAGTTCAATATACCTGGACGAAATCATTTACGAGGAATGTGTTCATGCTCAGCTCACACACGCATAAGAGGGGAGAGTCGTTCAAGATCTACGGTGTGGGCGGGGTGAATAATGGGAACTTGCTGTATGAGAACTCCGATTGGGATCATCCCCCTCTGAAGACGTTCTCCCCTCCACTCAGGTTCGAGGCTGGCGAGGGGTACAGGATTGAAGTAACCTACAACAACAATACCGACCGCGATCTGCACTTTGGCATCACGAGTGAAGACGAAATGTGCATTGTCGTGGGTTATTACCACAACTAGACCACTTCACGCCATGACCATCCTACTTCGGTCAAAGTTTGAGACGGAATTACAGGTTCGGCCTGACGACCTGGATATGAATGCCCACGTTCACAACAGCAAGTACTTTGACTATGTTCTTGCGGCGAGATACGACCAGATGGAACGATGCTATAAAATGCCCATGCAGGATTTCATTTCGATGGGGCTTGGATGGGTTGTAAAAACAGCTCATGTGGAGTATAAACGGCCTCTTGTCCTGGGCGAGCGGTTTGTTGTAAGAACCTGGATAGAAGATTTTATGAAAGACGGCGTGAAGGTGCAATTCGAAATCACAAAGAAGGGAAATGGAAAAATTTCCTGCGATGGATGGTTCCAATTTACGATGGTCAATCTGAAGACCGGCCGGTCTGAGGATATACCCAAGTCTGTCAAACAAAAATACGAGATATGAAGCTCAGGACTCTTCAATCGACTTTAGCGGCCTTGATTTTTCTTTTCGGGAGTATCGTCGCCCGTCAGCAAACTTTTTCGACATCTGACGGTGTGAAATTCCGAATTGAAACTGTTTTGGAAAACCTCGAAATACCATGGTCTATCGTGTTTGACCAGGATGGGAACATGTATTTTACCGAGCGGCCGGGTCGGCTTCAGGTATTGCGAAAAGGTCAGTCGAAACCCATCCTGATCGCCGAACTGAAAGAAGTGGCACATCGTGGCGAAGGTGGACTCATGGGCCTTGCTCTTCATCCAAAATTCTCGTCGAACAAATTTGTGTACCTGAGTTACACAACGTCTCTCAAGGGAGACCTCTCGAACAAAGTTGTGCGTTTCAAAATTGAGGACAACAGTTTGTCGGGTGGCGTTGATGTGATCCCGCGCCTACCGGGCTCATCCGTTCATAACGGATGCCGGCTCCGCTTCGGGCCGGACGCGAAACTGTATGTGACAGCAGGGGACGCGGCAGACCGGGAAATAGCACAGGATAAGAAGTCTTTGGGAGGCAAAATTCTACGACTCAACGATAACGGGTCTATCCCGTCCGATAATCCTGACCCAAAGTCGGCCATTTATGCCGTAGGTGTCCGTAACCCCCAGGGCATAGACTTTCATCCGCAAACCGGGTTGTTGTTTGAGACAGAACACGGGCCTTCAGGTTTCGACGGCCCGGGAGGTGGAGACGAGGTGAACATCATCGACTCCGGAAAAAACTACGGCTGGCCTGAGATTCATCACAAAGTCAAAAAGACTGGCATGGAATCGCCGCTCCTAGAGTATACCCCCGCGGTTGCCCCTGCGAGCGGGATGTTTTACAGTGGGACTGTTTTCCCTAAGTTCAGAAACAATTTCTTCTTCGGGTGTCTTCGTGGTCAGAAGCTCATTCGGGTCATCTTGGATGAAAAAGACGCACGTAAAGTGGTTCGGGAAGAACACCTCATCGAGGCCGAATTCAAACGGATTCGTGAAGTGGCGGAGGGGCCTGATGGTTACCTGTATTTTTCAACGAGCAACCGGGATGGAAGAGCCCGCCCCTTTGAAAATGACGACCGCATCCTGCGTTTGGTACCCCTTCAGTAAGGAATTTCCATGAAAGCGTATACTGAGTATCTGTGGTTCAATACGAAGAAGCATCGGGAGTACGTCAATATCACGGGCGATGTCGAGCGGATTCTTCAGAAAAGTGGGGTCAAAGAGGGAATGATCCTCGTTTCAGCCATGCACATCACTGCATCGGTCTATGTCAATGATGCGGAATCGGGGTTGGTCCAGGACATCGACGAATGGCTTGAGAAGCTCGCCCCGTTCAATGCGAACTATCGACATCATCGAACCGGTGAAAGCAACGGTGATTCTCACCTCAAAAGCCTCCTGATGCATCATGAGGTCATCGTGCCCGTGACCG
>CAYIBG010000223.1:0-3562 GCA_964361365.1 uncultured Ignavibacteriaceae bacterium
TTGCCGTCCAGGAATTCGATAAGGATCCTGTCACCGCTCGACTTGTTCGCTCCGTTCGGCCGTGACGTTTCGAACAGGTAGTAGAGGCTTGTGGCATTCCGCTCAACATCCACCTGTGCGAGTTTGTTTCCGGAAAAGTACATCGTGAGCACTCTCCCCGTCAACTGGTCAAACCGGTTCCTGTGTGCGGAATCCGCCTGAGACACCACCATGGCTCTTCCCTTCACATAGACCGAGCTCAATCGTTTGTTGGCCAGCCGGACAACGATGGAATCGCCTGTCACCTGATTCACTGATTGCCACACGACCGGCTGATGCTGCAAAACGACCATATCCTTTCGGATAAAATATGTTGCAGCACCGCACCTTGCGGAAAGCTCGCCCCTTGCCATTGAGACACTGTCTTCTGCGACCAATCGCTGCGTCGAATCCCGAAAAGACCTCATCATCTTTCCTACCACGAGAAAGGTATCGATGATTCCGCTCGCGGTCGTATCAATCTGTATCATACGAGGATTCTTCGGAATTTCTGTATAATTTCCCTGGTCATAGTGGATGAGAGAATCACCGAACACGGTAACAGCGTTCTGCGAATTCACGACGACCACGTTCCCCGTTGCAATCGCTTTTTGCTCTCTTTCGATATAGTAAAGGAATTGGCACGTTACGGTCGAGGTCGCATCAACAAGAGTCACATCATCGCGGAAAAATGATCGCTTGTCGTCGACAAAATGCTCGCCATAACGGGATGTCAGAATCGTTTTCCCTTTTTCCAGCCGCACATTCCTTCTCATTTCAGCCCGACGCTCGTTGGCAAAGTAGGTACCCTCGGGAGCCGTGATGGTGGTGCTGTCCCGCACAATGCGGACCTTACCGTACAAATCAATTTTGTTCTGATTCATGAACCGGGTAGCCCTGTCGCACCAGACGCGAACCTGTTCGCCCGTAGCAGTCGTTTGAATGAAATGAACATTTCCGATAAGCTCCCTTACTTCTTCCCCGTTCACGACCCTTTGTTTCAGCTCATTGGCCGATTTCAAGTCGATCACCTTGCTTCCCTGCGCATTCACACCGCAAACGAAGAAGGCTGCGGAGAGGACAATGTTGCCGATGTGTCTGTTGCAGCAACGCACTAATCAGTCTTGGCCTGTCCGGTCACCCGAAAGATTCTATAGTTCTTCAAGTTTTGTTCGGACTCGAAGCCATGCCCTTGCAAGCGCTCTTTCGGAGTAGCGATTTGCACAAATTCCGGAGTGTGAATGAGCGCCCGCCGGTTATCCCAGAAGAGTCTTTGCGTTTTCAGGGTCGTTTGGTCGTTTGACGTCACCACAACGTTTCGTTGAGCCTCCAGGTTATTGGTATACTCATCCACTTTCCCCTCCTCGCTCGTCAACACCGAAGTTTGTTGGCCTCGTTCGTCGAAAAAGTATACGACCACTCCTTCAGTCAGGAGTGTGGTGCGTTTGTCGTCATAGGTCCGGAGATAACCTGCGTTGATCAAGGCCTTTATTTTGCCGGAATCCGAAATGATGATGTCGCTTTTCCAGCTTTCTTGAGAAGGTAGGGTACGGCTGTCCAGAGCGGGAAGAACGGCGGGTTTTATTTTTTCTTCGCAGCCCGGGAATGTCAGCACGGTCGCGGCTCCCCACAGCCACGCACAAAACATCCTCATCCCGTCGACTCTCCTCCCAAACCCGCCTTCACGAGATCATGCAGGTGCACGACGCCGACGGGTCGATGGCCTCCGTCGACTACCACGAGCTGGGTAATGTTAAAGTTCTCCATTTCCTCAAGTGCGGCGGCGGCAAGAATATCCGGCCGGATCGTCTTGGGGTTCCGGTTCATTGCCTGCGCGGCGGTCAAATTCGCGACGTTCGTTGTCTTCTGGAGAAGGCGGCGAAGATCGCCGTCTGTAATGATCCCGACAAGTTTTTCTCCGCCATCCACGACACATGTTGCCCCTAATCGCTTCGACGTCATTTGCATGATGGCCTCGGAGAGCGGGACCGTGTCTTTTACCTTGGGTACTGCGTCTCCGGAAACCATCATCTCTCCCACTTTCAAGAACAGACGTTTGCCCAGATTGCCACCGGGATGAAACAATGCAAAATCCTCTTCCGTGAAATTGCGTTTATGCAGGAGTGCAATGGCCAGCGCGTCTCCCATGGCGAGCGTGGCCGTTGTCGATGCTGTCGGGGCGAGGTCATGCGGACAGGCTTCTTCCCTGACGCTGATATCCAGCACGATGTCACTTTGCTTGGCGAGGTGTGAGTTGACATTCCCAACCAGGGAAATGATCTTGACGCCCAGCCGTTTGAACATCGGAAGCAGCTCTCGAATCTCTTCCGTGTCTCCGCTCTTGGAGATACAAACAACAACGTCTTCCCCCCGGACCATCCCCAGGTCACCGTGCACGGCATCCGTGGGGTGGAGAAAAATAGATGCTGTACCAGTCGAATTCATGGTCGCGACGATCTTCCGGGCCACCAGCCCCGATTTCCCCATACCGGTGACAATGACGCGGCCTTTGCAATCGTAAATCGTGTTGACGGCAACCGCAAAACTCTCACCAATCTTTGTGACAAGAGCAGCAACGGCCTCTGCTTCAATACGAATGACTTCTTTTCCCCTCTCAACGGATGAATCCATATTAAGACCTTGAAAACACTCTGGTGATGAAAGATTTTTTTTTCGTCTCCTCAAGAACGATTCTGTCTCTGAGGTGGATCTTGGTTCGAATGTCATTGTAGCTGGCAAAAGCTTTGGAAAGATCTGCATCAGAAAAGCTGGAGATTTCGGAAAACAGTCTGTTGTAATCAAGGGCTCTTTTGGGATCGCGGATGTTCTTTTGAATCATCATCTCGTTGTAGATGTTCGTCACAGGTATCGGATGGTTCACGCCCGATGATTGATCATTCACCCAGAGACGTCTGTCCCGGGGACAAATGGCGAGAACCAGCAGAGAGCCGTTGCGAGTTTTCATCGCGACTTCCCGGATACCCAAGCGGCAAATCGGACACGGCAAAGACGGCAGCCACGTTGAATAAGTCCACCGGCTCAACTCCTCTCCACGGTCACCGGATGCTGCCGGATGGAGGTCGACAATCTCATATTCCAGCTGATTTCCCAAGCGTTCTCGAACGGTCACGGAGATTTCATTCGTCGTCGTTTTCACAACTCCATATGCCAGCACCTGGGGCAGAGGTGATTCATTGTCTATTCGATCAGCGGGCCCTGCGAGAATGAAGTTTCCCTCCCCGCGTCGCCCCTGCCCTGCGACCTTCCACGAGGTCACAAGCCGTCGATACTCATCGTAACCCGGACGATCTCCGGGGAGCAACCAGAACAGCAATTCTCGTTCACGGGTATTCAGCTCACGCGGATACAGGCCGTTATGTGCCATGAGACTTCACCTTCAGGATCAAGTCAACCACCTCTCTCACCGCTCCCTCCCCGCCCTTGCGCTTGCACAGGTAGTGTACCGACTTCTTGACCGACGCGACAGCATCTGCGGGGGCGGCGGAAAAGCCCGCGAGCTTGAGTACCGGAAGATCCGGTTCGT
>CAYIBG010000224.1:0-3557 GCA_964361365.1 uncultured Ignavibacteriaceae bacterium
GGATATACGGGAGCGCTTCAACCAGGACTTCTTCTTTTTTCGTTGCGTCTTTCATGTGTTCAGGAACGATAACTGGCGTTGATATGCACGTATTCTTTCGTGAGGTCGCATGTCCAGAACCTGGCGGTCTGCTTTCCTCGATGAAGATGGATCCCGATGACAACGTTCTCTTGGGAGAGGATATGTTTTGCTTTTTCTTCGTCGAGCGTGACCTCGTAGTTTTTTTTCAGAACGGACATGTCCCCAAAAGATATTTCCACGTCGTCGGGATTGAAATCGATGCCGGAATAGCCAACGGCGGCCAGAATTCTGCCCCAGTTGGCATCGGCGCCGTGAACAGCAGTTTTCACGAGGTTTGAGTTCGCGACAGCCCGGGCAGCGCACACTGCTTCATCTTCCGAGGCAGCTCCTGTGACAAGAACTTCAATGAGTTTTGTCGCACCCTCACCGTCACGGGCTATCATTTTGGCGAGTTTGATCATCACGTATTCCAGCGCTGCCAGGAACATCTGGTATTCTTCCGAATGGTCTTTGATGGGCTTGTTCTTTGCAGTCCCGTTGGCGAGAATCATCGCCATATCGTTCGTGCTCATGTCGCCGTCGACGGTAATCCTGTTGAAGGATCTGTCGTTTGCGTGTCGCAAAGCCTTTTGGAGAACAGGATGTGCAATAACCGCATCTGTCGTCAGAAAAGCCAGCATGGTAGCCATGTTTGGAGCAATCATACCGGATCCTTTTGCCATCCCGCCGATTGTAACGACAGATGATCCCAGAGTAAACTGAACGGCCACTTCCTTGGAATATGTATCGGTGGTCATAATTGCTTCGGCTGCGTCCTTATTGCCGTTCCGGCTCAGTTGGCCGGATAACTGCCTGATTCCGGCAGCAATTTTGTCCATCGGCATATACTGGCCGATAACGCCGGTCGAAGAAACCATCACCTGTTCTCTCGGCAAATTCAGTGATTCGGCAGCCGCGTCAACCATCGCCCACGCGTCATTCAAGCCGCGTTCACCCGTGCAGGCATTCGCATTTCCGCTGTTTGCCACAATGGCTGAGCAGAGGTGGGATTTCTGCAGCTGCAATTTGTCAACGGTGATGGGGGCAGCTTGCGTCTTGTTCAGCGTGAAAACAGCCGCGACATCTGCAGGGACCGTCGAGTGAATAATCGTGAGGTCTTTTTTGACCTTGCGGATTCCGGAGTAGAGCCCGCCTGCAAGATACCCCTGGGGGGCCGTCACACCGCCGGAACATTCGTTCAGGGCAAGGTCAATCATAAAAGTCCTTCCGTTTCGTCGAAACCAAACATGATGTTCATGTTCTGAACTGCCTGACCCGCCGCACCTTTGATGAGATTATCAATGGCCGACAGGATGATGAGTTGATTGTTTTCGGGATAAACTCGAAATCCGATGTCGATAAAATTCGTGTTGGTGACGTTCTTGATTTCCGGGATCGACGTTGACGAGAATCGCACAAAAGGTTCCTGAGCATAATAACGCCGGTACGTCTGAAGGATTGTCTCGGCATCGACCGGTTTGGCCAACGGTGCATAGATGCTTGCATAGAGGCCCCGGGTAATGGGCAGAAGGTGCGGCACAAATGTGAAAGAAACCTCTCTCGATGAAATCGTCTCCAACGATTGTTTCATCTCGGGAATGTGCTGATGAACGCCGACCTTGTAAGCCTTGACCGATTCATTAACTTCGGTAAATGAAAGATCCGTCGAGGAGCTTCTGCCTGCTCCCGAGACACCGGAAAGAGAACTGATCGTGATTCCTTTTGATTCGACAATGCCTTCTTTCAGCAACGGTGCAAGGGGGAGGATCGCGCTCGTTGGGTAACAGCCCGGGTTTGCCACAAGCGTTGCTGTCTTGATTTGTTCGCGATTCCATTCGGGCAAGCCATAGACGGATTTCGACAACAACGTTGCCGCCTGGTGGGGGTGTTTATAAAATTGCTCGTACTGAGAAGCGTCTCTGAGTCGAAAGTCGCCGCCAAGGTCGATGACTTTCTTGCCCCTGTTGAGGAGTTCAGGCACGATGTTCATCGCTTCGCCAGACGGAAGAGCGATAAACACGACATCGCTTGTGCAGGCGGCTTCGGCGGAATAACGCTCAAAAGCGGCCGAAACCCTGGTTTTCAAGACGGGAAAGACCTCGTCGACTTGTTTTCCGGCTGATGTATTTGCAAAGAGCTTCTCGAGGGTGACGTGGGGATGCCTGGAGAGGATTTTGAGGAGCTCCAGCCCCGAGTAACCAGAAGCGCCGATAATCGATGCTTTTGTCATTTGCATAAATATACAATATGATGCATAAATATGCAAGAAAAAACACCGGCGGGTAAAAAAAAAGCCCCGGGGTTTCCCGGGGCTCAGCTCGAAGGACGCTTGTCCGGCTAGAACCGGAAGCTCATCGAAAGCACTCCAAAGAGATCCTGAACGTTGCCACTCAAGACAAATGGCCCTGCGGCAAGAAATCGCTCGCCGACATACCCGTCAAGGGATACCCGGGAAATCCTGATACCAAGGCCAACCGCAAGCTGTTGCTGGGCCGCCGTCAACCCCAGGGTTGGGACAAAGGCTGCTTCGGAGCTCGTCGTGGTTTCCGTAGTTGCAGTTGTTGCCGGTTCGGTTTTACTGGAGGTCGATGTGAATCGCTTGAAATAGCCAAAACGGCCCACAAGCCAGTCCAGTAACCCGATTTCAGCGCCGAAGTTGAATTTCGGAATGTCGGTTTGCGTTTGCGTGTTTTTTGTCGTCTGAAGAGCCCCAGCGACAATCGCGGTCACATCGTTTTTGAGCCTGATTTGCTGAAAACTCACACCGGCTACGACAAAGCCATTCTCGAATGCATTGTGAACCCCAACACCGAACTCTAGGTCTGTTCTTCCATAGTCGTTCGGTGTGGTATTGAGGACCGCAGGGGGCGGGGTCAGGTTGTTTGTCATCTCAGGCTTGTAGCCGAAACTCATGAACCTCGCAATGGGTATAACGTTCACCTTGTCGGTGAGTTTGATGACCATCCGGGCATTGACGCCGATTTCCGTTCCAGAGGCGTCGTATTTCGCGGAATTCGGAGTGACCGCTGCGCCGGTATCGCTCCATTCTCCCACCGAGCCGTTGAATCGCAGTAAAAACGAACCGTCGAGCATCATGGAGCTCGTGAGGTCCAAGAGCACGCCGACTTTGACGCCCGTCTGGCTGTGGCGCGTGAATACTCTGTTGGCAACGCCACCAGCTGCAGCGGTCTTGTTTTCCTCACGACTCCAACTCGAACGGTAGACTCCTGCCCCCAGGCTCAGGCCGCCCAGCTTGAAGGCAGCATACAACTGGATTGGTGCGAGAGGAGTCGCCGTTACCCCGAAACCGCCAGGAATGAATGGCCACGCATCAAGAGACGGCTTCATGTAATCGGAACTGGCATAGGTTCCTGCGCCATACGCCTGTTCAGGAAACATTGGGCCCTCCCTGCGTCCAACCGCCAACCCGATGGCGAGGTCGCTCATCGACATTGTGTATCCGACATACTGACCTGTTGCGTTGAACGCTGTGAATC
>CAYIBG010000225.1:0-3497 GCA_964361365.1 uncultured Ignavibacteriaceae bacterium
GGAGTTCAGACAGAACTGGTAGGACTCGGTAAAACCGTCAAGTCTGATGAGACGGGGAATCGCACGTTGGTGGTTTTCGACAGCGGCGATGAAGTCTCGGTGCAAGCTGGTGCCTCTGGCATCAGGTTTCTGCTTGTTTCAGGGAAGCCGATCGAAGAACCCGTTGCCTGGTACGGCCCGATTGTGATGAACACCGACGACGAATTGCGCAAGGCGTACGCCGAGCTGCAGGACGGAACATTTATCAAGCACCCAAGATGATGAACACATCCCCAAATATTCTTGCGGCCATCGGCAACACACCGCTGGTCCAGCTCCGGAAAGTTGTCGCGCAAGGAAACGCCCGTGTTGTTGCAAAACTCGAGGGAGCAAACCCAACGGGCAGCATGAAGGATCGTATGGCCCTGGCGATGATAGAGGCAGCCGAATCGGACGGCTCGTTGAAGCCGGGCGGACGCGTTGTGGAATTCACCGGTGGCAGCACAGGCACATCGCTGGCGATGGTGTGCGCGGCAAAAGGCTATCCGCTTTCGATTGTTACTTCCAATGCAACCAGCCTGGAAAAACGCAACCACATGAAAGCTCTCGGAGCCGAGATGACATTGCTCCACAGCGAGGGAGGAAAAATAACGAATGAACTATTTAGAGCACTGCTAGCCGCTGCAGAAAAGATCGCCCGTGAAACGGGTGGGTTTTGGACAAACCAATTCAAGAACGTCAATCAAGCAGCCGGATACGGCGCGTTAGGCCAGGAAACCTGGGACCAGACAGGCGGGCGCGTCGATGCTTTTGTACACGTTGTAGGAACGTGCGGCTCTCTCCGGGGCGTGGCGACGAGTCTTCGCAAGCGTAATCCGAAAATGCATGTTGTTGCCGTGGAGCCCGCAGAATCACCGGTGTTGAGCGGGGGAAAACCCGGCCCGCACAGAATCGAGGGAGTTGGTGTTGGTCAGGTTCCTTTTTTGTGGGACCCGAAGCTTGTCAATGAAATCGAACAAGTTGCAACTTCCGAAGCGGAGGAAATGGCGCGTCGGCTTGCCCAGGAAGAGGGCATCTTTGCGGGTACATCATCGGGTGCAAACGTGGTTGCAGCCATCAGAGTGGCGAAGAAGCTTGGTCCGCAGGCGACCGTTGCAACAATTCTGGTGGACAACGGCCTGAAATACTTGAGCACGGACCTCTTCAAACCAAGTTAAGCTTTTTGGTACGGCCTACTGCAATCCTTTGATCTTTTCCTGGGTTGACTTCCTCTTCGCTTCATCCTGTTCAAGCAAGAGATACTGTTGGTAAGTTTCAAGCGCTTCCTGTTTGCGTCCCTTCAGCTCGTACACTCGTGCGAGCCGCTCCACGGAATATTTGAACTCCTTGTCCAGTGAAATTGCTTTTTTCAGACTCGCTTCCGCTTTGTCGTACTCGTTCTTCTCAATGAAGACTTCGGCGAGACTGTCGTGCGAGTCCGCGGTGTCC
Source organism: uncultured Ignavibacteriaceae bacterium (assembly GCA_964361365.1). GTDB lineage: Bacteria > Bacteroidota > Ignavibacteria > UBA10030 > UBA10030 > JANOGR01. The sequence continues at coordinate 1,468 of CAYIBG010000225.1, forward strand.
GGGCGCAGCTCGACGTACTTGTTAAAGGCAGCGACGGCTGCATCCGATTTCTTCTGTCGGAGGAAAAAATAGCCGGATAGTTTCCACACACGCCAGTCGCCCGGCCTCAGCTCGGCAAACAACTTCCATTCCTGTTCGACGGCATCAATCTTTTTTTCCCGCTCCAGGATTTGGGTTTTCAGCCTGTGGCCTTCATATTCATCGAGCGCGATGACTGTTTCCACTTCTTTCCAAGCTTTCTCGCCATCACCGCCCATGATGCCCGGGGCCTGCGAATAGAACTGCGCCAGGCCGATGTGGGCTCCAACGTGTTTCGGGTTGAGTTGAGCCGCCTTTTCGAATTCGGATTTTACTTTGGGGGCTGTGAATGCCTGTTTGAATATGCCCGCTTTTCTGGCCGTTTCTCCGTATGCCTGCCCGAGTCCAAAATGGTAATCGGCGTTGGCCGGACTCAACTCCACTGCCCGTTCGAGGTGGTCCGTCGCGTCGTCTTCATTCTGGAACCGACGGAGCAGGAGTAACCCCAGCCGGTAGTGTGCAGCAGCGTCTTTCTCGTCTGCTTTCAGGATATCTTCATAGACTTTTTTCGCTTCCTCGTATTTTCCAGCCGTGGCGAGTTGAATGCCCTTTTCAAACGGGCTTTGTTGCGCTGCGAGGATGGAAAAAAAAAGGAGCGTAGCTACATTGAGAACGACAAGGACGCGATGCGACATGAATTTCTCCCTGGTGAGTTATTCCGTGATAGTGAGCGCTGAGAGCCTTTCAATAATACGTTGGAACTTCGGAGAAGTTTGAAAATTAAAAGTAAAACGACATGGAAAATTCATGACTTTTCAGATATCTCGTCATCAAAAGATATGAGCAGTAATGAAGCTGTGTGTGAGGCCGATCAATACCGGTCTTGCGGATGAGGATAATAAGCGCTAACATCGTCGTGCAGAAACTAACAGAGAATTCTCAGCGAGGAAATCCATGAAACTCAATCTTCACACTCCTTTCCATCCGTCACGCATGTTGCCCGTCATTCTGGTTGCCACGTTGGCAATAGCATCGTTTTCATGTAAGGAAGACCCCGTTACCATCACGCCCATCACCGAATCAAACCTCTACCCTTATTTGCCGGGAAGGTCTGTAACTTTTACAACGATCGTCCTCGATACGCTCAACCAGCAAAAAGGAAACAGTTTCAGAAGCGTGTTGTTTGTGAACGGCGTGTTGACGCTGGACGGAAAGGCGGCTCTGGAAGTGATAGATTCCGTTTACACCGACACCACGGGGGTCAGCTACGTCGACAACTTATTTTTCTCGACGGAAAACGGCGACTTCCATCAACGGAATTTCATCGGCCTGCGGCCGTTCAAGCGTGTCTCGACCGCGTGGCAGGTGTTGTTCAATAGAACAGCCGGCCTTGCAGGTGAATACACCATCATCGACCCCGCCCCCGACAGCGCGAAAATTACGGGACAGGTTTTTCCGAAAGAGGATCTCGTGCTAGGGACTACGACCGTTCAGGCCTACAGGCTTGAAGTAAAAGTCTCAAAGGCAACAGGGTACAACGCGACTTACACCCTGTATTTCTCGGATGGGAAAGGGATCGTGAAAATCATCGTACCCGTGCAGAACTACGGTACTGCAAGGAAGTCCGAAGGATACACAAGAACCTGGCAGAGGCAGAATTTTGCCGGCTAGTTACCGCTCCTCGTGGACACGCATCTCGGCATCCGTCTGACGAAGACGCAGCGCGATGGCAAGAGCGAGGCGTGCAAAGACCTGCACTCCGACGACTGGGTCCGACCGTGATTGCTCGTTGAACCGCGCACGGGAAAGCACATAGAGGTCAGTGGGAGCTTTCGTTTCCACATCAGCAGAACGCACACCGCGGTCCAGGAACGCCAGCTCGCCAAAAAACTCACCCGCTTCAATGGTCGCAAGGTGATGGCGTTTTCCCCGCTCGAGGGGGAGCATGATGCGAACGGCGCCGCGACGCACGAGGAACATCTCGTCTCCCTCATCTCCCTGTGAGAAAACCT
>CAYIBG010000226.1:0-3485 GCA_964361365.1 uncultured Ignavibacteriaceae bacterium
TTCGAAGCGGAAACCGAATTTCTCATCAAGGCGGCGAAACTCGGGTTCAGCATCGGCTCCGTGCCCGTGCAGACGGTCTATGCAAACGAAAGAAGTTCCATGTCGCACTGGGCTACGACGGTTGGTTTTGTGAGAGTCCTTTTGAGGGAATACTGATGGGAAGGTTTGAGGAAGACCGGAAAGACATGATCAAGCTCGTTCGGGAGCGCGGCATCACCGACGAACGCCTCATCGCAGCCATGCTGAAGGTCGAACGGCATCTTTTTGTTCCCGGGGCTTTCGCCAACCGGGCGTACGACGACACCGCTCTCCCCATCGCAAGCTCGCAGACCATTTCTCAGCCCTATACCGTGGCTTTCATGACGCAGGAATTGAACGCGATGAAGGAAGCAAAGATCCTTGAAGTCGGTACCGGCTCGGGTTATCAGGCTGCGATACTTGCTGAAATGGGATGCAGGGTGTTTACGATTGAAAGGCACATGGAGCTCCACTTGCAGGCCCGGAAGGTTTTGGAAAAACTCGGCTACCGTATCGCCTCACGCTGTGGAGACGGGACGGTGGGCTGGTCGGAATTCGCCCCGTACGACGGGATTATCGTTACTGCGGCCGCTCCTCAAGTCCCCGAACCCTTGCTTCAGCAACTGACCGATGGCGCCCGGCTGGTCATTCCTGTGGGCGACCTCGAAATGCAGGGTCTGAGGGTGGTCACAAAAATCAACGGCAACTTTGAATCAAAGGAAGTCCACGGATTCAAGTTTGTGCCTCTCATCGGCAAGAAAGGCTGGAATCAGGGTTAGTTTTGAAGCGTCCCCCCCAAAAGGTTTTAGCCATTGTTGGCCCCACCGCCTCCGGCAAATCCCCGTTGTCCATCGAGCTCGCCGGAATGCTCGACGGCGAGATCGTGAGCGCCGATTCGAGACAAGTCTACAAGTATCTCGACATCGGAACAGCCAAACCCCCGCCTTCGGAGCTGAACAAAATCCCTCATCATTTTATCAACATGCTGGATCCCGACCAGGATTACAGCGCCGGGCAATTTGGAATAGACGCTGCGAAAACAATCGATGACATTGCCCGCCGAAAGAAACTGCCGATCCTTGTCGGCGGTTCAGGATTGTATGTCAAAGCCGCGATTGACGGGCTTTTTGAAGGGCCGGGCAAAGATCCGGAGATTCGGCAAAAACTTGAGCAGCAATGGAAGGAACACGGGGCGGAAGAGTTGATAAGAAAACTACGAGCCGTCGACCCGGAGTCGGCTGAAAAATCTGATATTCACAAACCGAGAAGAATAATCAGGGCGCTCGAAGTGTACTACATCACTGGAAAACCAATCTCGCAACTTCACTCCGAGCAAGAACGAGTCCATTCGTTTTCAACCCACCAGTTTGCGCTCAACTGGGACCGCGAGGTTCTTTACGCAATGATTAACAAGCGTGTAGACCGGATGCTCAAGGATGGCCTTGTGGATGAAGTCAAGTCTTTGAGCCAACGTGGTTACGGTGTCCATCTGAATGCGCTGAACACCGTGGGCTACAAGGAAGTGTTCGAGTATCTGGACGGCAGAATCGATGGGGAGACGATGGCGGACCTGATCAAGCGCAATACGCGCCGGTTTGCCAAGCGTCAGCTGACATGGTTCAGGGCAGACAAAAGAATCAGATGGATAAAGATGGGATCTGAGGCTGACTTTCACGTGATTGCGGAGAGGATAAGGAAGCAAGTGTCAATCCCAAGCGCCCATTCTATCTTAGTAAGACGAGTTTTTTAGTTTGAATAAAATCGCCAGCAATGAGACGATAGAAATAAATCCCACTTGGCAGCGCGGACGCATTGAATTCCCTTTGATGATGCCCGGGTTGTTTAAATTCGTTCGTGAGTGTGGCTACCTCCTGGCAGAGTATGTTAAAAATCTTGAGCGAGATAAAAGTTGCCTTTGGCAGGTCATACTCAATGTTCGTAGCGGGATTGAATGGATTTGGGTAATTCTGGTGGAGCGCAAAGCCGCCAGGTATCCCGCTGGGGAGTTGTTCAACGGATGTAAGTGCGCTGCCATATTGTGAAATCAAAACGCCTGTATGCGGGAATCGATAGTTACCATTGACAAGAGGAAGAACAACCGTTGTGATTGAAGTGTCATTATTTATGCTGCTGGCAGTAATCAATTTTACACTTTGAAGTGTAAAGCCGGATAATACCGGCGGAACCATTTCATAGTCATTTGTAAGATGTGTGTTAATGGAAATCACACTCGCTTTACTACCATCATTCGATTTAAATGACGAAGCCCTTACCGATGGTACAGGATTTCCTCCTGTGTCCGTAATGGTTGTTGTGAAAGATTGATCATAAAAGACCGGATAAAAAGACTCATATAACTGCGCTGCTGCCATAAGCGTATAAGTGCCGTTCTGATTATTTCTTATGGGATGCCAAACCGCCGCTGCATTTCCATAAATCCAGAAATTAGCGAGTTCAACATTGCTGACCTGACTTAACATTAATAAATAATCCGCGGTCGTAAGCGCGCCTTCCCATCGCATGGCTTTATCCGGGTCTGCAGAGGGGGCCCAACTCGCATGATCGCCTGCGACCACTTTTATGCCTGCTGTCTGAGCGGCATTCGCAAGGCTCGCAATGGATGATTGCACAAGGCTGATTGAAGGATTAGAAGTGCTTAGATCTTCGTCATAGAAAGCGTGAGGCGAAAGCGCGAAAATTCTGCCCAGAAGGGCTGATGATGCCAGCAAAGTATCGTTCCAAGGAGATGAAGCATTCCCAACTGACGGTATCGTGATTCGGATGGTTGGGTCTGCGCTCAGCATGGAATCAATGATCGGTATTGCCATGCCAATGTATGTTTTAGCCGAAGAAGAGGTGGAACCAAGTTCAGCTGAACTCCATGGCTCATTTCCAATGTTCCATGTTTTGATTCCATAAGGAGCAGGATGGCCATACGACGCTCTTAATGCGGCCCAATCCGTTCCTCCTCTTGGATTTGAACCATTATTTGGAGCATTGCAATACTCTACCCAGTCAGCAGCTAGTATTGCGGGGTTGGATTGCCCTACGCTTGGGTACAGGTTCACCATTATTTGAACATCGCTTGATGCAAGCCCCTTTGTAGCAGTCATTGCCATGAATTCGTCAAACCCGAATTGCAATACCTGGGGTAAGGAATTACCGGGCCCCATCGGTTGCGAAATCCTATTGTTAACCGGACCAATTGTGTAAGACCAATTCCAGTTATATATCTCAAGATTTCCGGGATAACGCGTCCCACCCATTGGCACCCTGTTCCACAAAGGTTGAACTGCAGGCAAAATACTTCCTGTTGTCGGGTCATAATATCCGGCAGGAACAACCGGACTGTTAGGGTCCATGTCCATGCCTGCACGACCGTCAAAACTTACCCCCAGTAATTTTTTGGAATTAAGATTAATTGTTTGTGCCTGATTGGTGTTCACAACACAAATTGTCTGGGCAAA
>CAYIBG010000227.1:0-3478 GCA_964361365.1 uncultured Ignavibacteriaceae bacterium
ATCATACCAGACTTGTTGGGCTCTTCCGGCTGATGCTATCCTGCTGCGTGTTCCTCTCGGCATTTGTTGGCGTCAACGGCCAGGACGAAGCGGGGACAAGAATCAGCCAGACAAAACAAACTGCGGTGACGTATCAGGATAATGTGCTTCCCATTCTTACCTCGAACTGCAACCCTTGCCATTTCCCCGGAGGCAAAGTGTCCGACGAGTACTCGTTCGACGACCAGAAGACCGCTGCAACTCTCGGAAAGAAACTCTTTACGCGTATCAAAGATGAAAAACAACAAGCTGCCATCACCCTCTGGTTGAACACGGTTTCGGCGAAACCGGATTCCTCCACTCCTCGACGCGGGAAGAAACATTGAAGACAACATCCCTGCGAGGCGCTCCGTGAATCTCACATCGATTCCTCGAGTCCCTTCAACAAAGAACGCCACAACCCCGACGTCCTCCCGCGGCGAGCTGCCGACCCTTATCCTGGAGATTGTTCTTTACGGATTGTTAACCATCGTAACGTTTCAGGCTCTGGGATACTATTGGCAGGATTCCTTGAAACCAATGCCGACACTTTTGTGGATCTTTCGCACGATAGTGTTGTATTTGCATGAAGGAGGGCACTTCATCTCCGGGCCGTTTGGCGAAACCCTCATGATATTCGGAGGCTCTTTCTGGCAAATCATGTTTCCGTTTCTTCTCTTTCTGTTTGCCCTTCGGGATCGGTCAAGAATAGCCCCGTTCCCCTTGTTTTACGCAGGCCTCTCGACCATGGACGTCAGCTACTATGCCCGCGATGCGATGTTCCGTATTCAACCGTTGATCGGCGGAATGCATAAAAATATGCATGATTGGTTTCGTCTCGCCATCCGGTGGGAACTTCAGGATGACATGGAAACAATCGCCGACACACTGTATTATGCCGGAGCTCTATGTTGTGCTGGAGCTATCGGAGCGGCGTTTTTTCTTACGATGAAAAGTTATTTCAGACCGCCGGTTCAAGCAACGGGAGAAATGTCAGCTTCTCTCCATGAAATTATGTCATCGCAAAAAATGACACCGGAGGATCAGGCAACTCTTCAGAATCCGATCAACCCAATAACAGGCAAGGAAGACCCCTGGGGAATTTCGTCTGGAGACGATTCGGATTCGCCTCGAGCCGAATAATATCTGAGAAAGGAACTCATGAGCACCCAGTCAACACCAGAGCTTGTTGAAGTCGATTTAAGCCTCATCGAACACAGTCCACTCATCAACGATGACATCGCTCCGACGAAAACTTCTCAGCGGAAATGGGGGATTTACAACATCGCAGCGCTCTGGATTTCCATGTCTGCGTGTATTCCAACCTATATGCTCGCGTCCTCCTTGATCTCTGAAGGAATGAACTGGTATCAGGCGGTGATCACGGTGTTTCTCGGGAATGCCATTGTTCTGATACCAATGATGCTCAATGCACATGCGGGCACGAAATACGGCATCCCCTTTCCTGTGTACTGCCGGGCCTCGTTCGGAGTGAAAGGCGCCAACGTCCCGGCGTTGTTGCGCGCTTTTGTCGCATGCGGATGGTTCGGTATTCAGTCGTGGATCGGGGGATGGGCGATTTACAAGATCATTACGATTTATGTCCCATCATGGGACTTGCTGCCGACCTGGCTCGCCGGTATAAACATCGCCCAGTTCGCTTGCTTTATGTTCTTCTGGGGAATCAACATGCTCGTGATCTACAAAGGCATCGAGTCGATCCGTTTCTTGCTGGATATTAAAGCACCTCTGCTTATTGTGCTCGGCCTCGTGCTTTTAGGCTGGGCTTACCAGGAAGCTGGCGGATTCGGTCCAATGTTGTCCCAACCGTCTCAATTTGAACCCGGCGGACCGAAAGCCGGTCAGTTCTGGAATGTCTTTTTTCCATCGCTTACAGGTATGATCGGGTTTTGGGCAACACTCTCCCTGAACATTCCGGACTTCACACGATATGCCCGAACTCAACGCGATCAAATGTTGGGCCAGGCAATCGGATTACCAACGACCATGGCGCTGTACTCGTTCATTGGAGTGGCAGTTACATCGGCCACAATCGTGATTTACGGAGGTTTGCCGATTTGGGACCCGGTCGTCCTGATTACCCGCTTTACGAATCCAGTGGTGTTGGCGGTCTCGTTGTTCGCTCTTTGCCTTGCCACATTGGCCACAAACCTCGCTGCCAACGTTGTGAGTCCGGCGAACGACTTTGCAAACCTGTGGCCTTCCAAAATCACGTTTCGTATCGGCGGGCTGATCACGGGAATCATCGGCATACTCATCCAACCGTGGAAGCTCGTTGCCGACCCAAGTGGATATATTTTCACCTGGCTTGTGGGCTATTCAGCCCTTCTCGGACCAATCGGAGGCATTCTCATCTGCGATTATTTCGTTATTCGCAAAACGAATCTCCTTCCCGTCGACCTCTACTTGCCCCAAGGTGTGTATTCTTACCGCAGTGGCTTTAACCCCGCCGCCATCGTAGCGTTGATTCTCGGTATCGTCCCCAACATTCCCGGATTTCTCGGCACGGTCAAAGCGGTTGACCCTGCCTCCGTTGGTCCGTTCCTTATGAACCTCTACAATTACGCCTGGTTTGTCGGGTTCGGGGTTGCATTCTCGTTATACTTTGTTCAGATGAGGAAATCCCTCAAACCTTAGATTCCATACGACCATCGACTCGCAAAAACTTTCTCCTGCTTCACTCGCAATCAAGTGGGGCATTGTTCTCTTTACGGGCGCTGTTATTCTGCTCATGAGCCCGCCCGCCGGGATTTCGGTCGAATCCTGGCATCTCTTGGCGATTTTCCTCGCAACAATTGTCGGCTGCATCGTTCGCCCTCTTCCTGACGGTGCAATGGTGCTTATCGGTGTTTCCGCTGTCGCGGCCACAGGTGCGTTGCCGGTTGCTGAAGCCCTTGGAGGTTACGCCGACCCTATCGTGTGGATGGTTCTGGCGGCGTTCTTCATTTCACGCGGTATGGTGAAAACCGGGCTGGGGAGAAGAATTGCTTTTCTCTTCATCCGAACGATTGGCCACCGTAGCCTGGGCCTCGGATATGCGCTTGTCGGTACTGATTTCGTGCTGGCTTCCGTTATTCCTTCCAATGCAGCCCGAAGTGGAGGCGTCATATTTCCCATCGCAAAAAGCATATCTGAGGCGTACGACTCCAATCCCGGTCCCACTGCCCGGCGCATCGGGGCGTTTCTTATGGCTCTCATTTACCAGTGTGAAGTCATCATTTGTGCCATGTTCTTAACGGGTCAGGCTTCAAATGTGCTCATTGCAAAATTTGCCAGCCAGGTCTCCCACATAGAGCTCACATACGGCTTGTGGCTGCTCGGAGGGCTGCTCCCCGGGATGGTCTCGCTCATGATCGTTCCGCGCATGGTGTACCGAATCTTCCCCCCTGAAATCAAGGAAACACCGGATGCTGCTGAATTTGCCTCAAGAGAATTGAAA
>CAYIBG010000228.1:0-3461 GCA_964361365.1 uncultured Ignavibacteriaceae bacterium
TGCTTCTGACACAGCCTCTCTCATCGACCTGGCCGAGGAGAGTAACGAGAAGAATGTTGTCGAAGAGATTATCAAGGATATCGAGAAGCTGCGAAAAGACATCGAGGGACTCGAGTTTAAGAACATGCTCAGCGGTCCGGACGACCTGAAAAGCGCTATTCTCACGATTCACTCGGGCGCAGGCGGAACGGAAGCTCAGGATTGGGCGGAGATGTTGCTCAGAATGTACACTCGCTGGTGTGAACGCAGCGGTTTCAAAGTAAGCCTGGCCGACCTCCAGGATGGCGAGGGTGCGGGTATCAAAAGCGCAACAGTGGAAGTCATCGGCCAGTACGCTTACGGGTATCTCAAAGCCGAGAACGGAGTGCATCGATTGGTGAGGATTTCCCCGTTTGACTCGAACGCAAGGCGACATACCTCGTTTGCATCCGTCTTTGTATATCCCGAAGTTGAAGACGACGTGGAAATCGAGATCAATCCGGCAGATTTGAGAATCGACACCTATCGCGCAGGGGGAAAAGGCGGGCAGAACGTCAACAAGGTCGAAACGGCTGTGCGGATCACCCACGTCCCGACGGGAATCGTCGTCGCCTGCCAGCAGGAGCGTTCCCAATTTCAGAACAAAGCGCGTGCGATGAAAATGCTCAAATCCAGGTTGTATCAGCTGAAACGCGAAGAGGAAGAAGCAAGGCTCAGCGCGATCGAAAGCACCAAGAAAAAAATCGAATGGGGAAGCCAGATCCGCTCTTACACCTTCCAGCCCTACCAGCTTGTGAAGGACCACCGCACCGGCGTCGAGAACGGAGACGTTCAGGCAGTGATGGACGGCGAAATCGACGAATTCATCAAAGGTTATCTCATGGAGTTTTCGACCCGGAAGTAGAGATCCGTTGAAGACCCGCCGCTTCCATATTCCTCTGCCAATGGTCATTGCCCTTCGCTACATTCGGGCGCGTTCCAACAAGCGTTTCATTTCGTTCATCACGGTCATTGCCATCATCGGGGTGACTCTCGGAGTTGCGAGCCTTATCATCACACTCTCCATCCTCGACGGTTTTGAGAAAACGATCAAAGGCAATGTCGTCAGCTTTACAGCGCACATGCAATTGTTTGGCTTTGACAACCAGGTTCTGCCCGACCCGGATAAAGCGATGCTGCGAGTGCTTGAACGCTATCCGGAAGTCACAGACATTGCTCCCTATCTGGCGCGAGAGGGTATGATCCGGGCTGGAAACGAAATCGACGGTGTGCTGATTAAAGGTGTTGACCCTGCCAGCGATATTTCCGCAGCCAAACGAAGACTCGTTGAAGGAAAGTATGACCTTGAAGAACATGAGGCCTCGTTGCAGGGGATTATTCTTGGCAAGAGGCTGGCTGAGAAACTCGGAGTGGGCTTGCAGGGCAGGATTATCGTTTATGCTCTTGGAGGCACCACGCTCTCGCTTGCCCAGACCCGCGTCATGCAATTCGAAGTTCGCGGCATTTACGAAACAGGCATGGCAGACTATGATGCGACATTTGTTTATGTGCATATCAAGTCTGCTCAGCGCCTTTTCCAGGTGGGGAAGTCGGTTTCGGGCTTTGATATCATGGTGACAGACACCGACAAACTGGAGAAACTGGCGCAGGACATACCGCTCGACCTCGGCTATCCGTATTTCGCAAGAACCATGCATCAGATGTATCGCAATCTTTTCACATGGATCGAGCTCCAGAAAAAGCCCATTCCCATCATTCTTGGGCTTATTATTATCGTTGCAACGGTCAATATCATCGGAACGCTTCTCATGATGGTGCTCGAAAAAGCCAGGGAGATCGGAACGCTCCGCACCATGGGCATGTCGAAAAAAAACGTTGCCCGGATTTTTGTCTCACAAGGACTGCTGATCGGAATTGTGGGCACTGTTCTTGGTAATCTGGTGGCGCTTGGTTTGTGCTGGCTGGAGCTCCGCTACAGGTTCTTCCCCCTGCCCTCGGGCATATACTTCATGACCCATGTTCCCATTGAGCTCTCTTTCATGAATTTTCTTGTGGTATCTCTCGTCGCCATGACGATGTGCTTTTTCTCATCCGTTATTCCGGCGAGACTAGCCGCCCGGCTTGACCCTATGCGCATGTTTCGATTTGCCTGATGAAGTTCGAACATTTCATCGCTCTCCGTTACTTGACGTCGAAAAAGCAAATCGGCTTTGTCACGACTATTTCGATCATCTCAGTTGCAGGGGTGACGATCGGCGTCGCCGCATTGATTATCGTCCTCTCTGTGTTCAACGGTTTTAACGAATTAGTCACATCTCTCCTCGTGACGTTCGACCCGCATCTCCAGGTGGAGCGTATTGTCCGGAGCGAGAAGAGCGGATACGACTCGTTGACAGCATTCCTGGATCAGTTTAAAGAAGTCAAGGGGTACGGCGAGTATGTTGCCGGAAAATCCTTGATTGTTTCGCGAAACCTCAACCGGGTGGTGAATATCAAAGGGATTGAACAGGAGAAAGCGGCCGTCGTGTCGGGTTTGCCGAACACATTGAAGTATGGAAAAATGAACCTCGGAGGCGAGCGGTCAAACGGCATTGTGATCGGTTTAAACCTTGCGGACCGTTTGGGCTCGGTGACTGGAGATACCCTTGCGGTTGTCGGATCTGCCGGCTCGGACCTCGCGTTGCTCCAGATGACTCAGCCACTCATTCGTCGTTTCCACGTCACGGGAATTTACGAATCGAACAATAAAGACTATGACGCTTACTACGCTTTTGTGAACCTGGAAGCGGGCCGGGCATTGTTCGGACTCGGTCAAGCCATCGACGGTATCGAAGTCAGGCTTCATGACCCCGATCGCGCAGATTACCTGAAAAGGATGATTCAGGGGAAATTTGGCGGGGAGTTCCGGATTTCGACCTGGTTTGACCTGCACAAGGAACTGTACACGGTAATGCAGATTGAGCGCTGGTCCGCCTACGTGATTTTATGTCTTATTATCGCTGTCGCATCATTCAACCTGCTCGGCTCGCTGACGATGTCCGTCGTCGAGAAAACCAGGGATATTGGAATCTTGAAATCGATGGGCGCAACAGCGAAAAGCATTCGTACGATTTTTATGTCTCAGGGTATTGTTGTGGGGGTTCTTGGAACGCTCTTGGGCCTCGGAATTGGACTGGGGGTCGTGTTTTTGCAAAGACGATACCATTTGTTTCCGCTGGACCCGACCGTGTATATTATTCCGGCCATTCCTGTTGTCCTCAGGGCTACCGACTTGTTCATCATCGCATTCGCAGCCATCGGACTGTGTACTCTCGCGACGCTCCATCCGTCGAAGCGTGCCTCGGACCTTGTTCCAGGGGAGGCCATCAGATGGGAGTAGGAAGAAAACCTATCGTTCTTCGGGGCAAGAACCTTTGCAAGGAATACCGCACAGGTGAAAATATCTCTCTTCAAGTACTGAAAGGAGTTGACGTCGAGGTCAA
>CAYIBG010000229.1:0-3427 GCA_964361365.1 uncultured Ignavibacteriaceae bacterium
AGGAGACCCATTCTGAGGGAGTCCCCTCGGGACGACCAAAGAAAAACAGGGGAGCCATTCTGAGCGAGTCCCCTAAGGGCGAGCGAAGAATCTGACGCTCCGATGTTTCAGATCCTTCGCTGCGCTCAGGATGGGTTGGCTTTTTTCAGATCATTTACTCATCGAACCAGCCTTCACTCAAGTCTTTCCATTCCGGATTAATCGATTCAATGAGTTCAATTTTCTTCGCCCTTAGCCAACCCTTTATTTGCCTTTCCCGGTCAAGAGCTGACTCTGCATCTGGAAAGTCATCGCAGTACACGAGTCGTGTGATGTTATACCTCGCGGTGAATCCAGGCAACAGTTTGTTCTTATGCGTAAATACGCGCGTTTCAAGGTCATCGGTGAAGCCAGTGTAAAGCACCTTGGACTTGCTTGACATAATATAGACGAAGAAATTATCCATAAAGCTAAGAGTCCCATTCTGAGGGAGTGGCGCCGTAAGCGCCACGACCGAAGAATCTCATACTCTGAGATGGAGATCCTTCGCTCGCTGAGAATCGCTCACTCAGGATTTGCTCCAATAAAATAGGAGACCCATTCTGAGGGAGTGGCGCCGGAAGCGCCACGACCGAATGAATCTGACACTCGAAGTATTCAGATCCTTCGCTGCGCTCAGGATGGGTCTGCAAGGTGTATTCAGATCCTTTCCGCCAAATAGACGGCGGGCAGGCACTGGGTTCAGGATGGGATTACTGCTCCTAATATGTACAACGAAATGAGGTAACAGGAAGGAAAAACGCGTGGGATTTTAGAAGAATAAGAGGCCCATGAGAGTCCTCTTAGAGGCGACCGAAGAATCTCGTACTCCGAGGTTCAGATCCTTCGCTCGCTGAGAATCGCTCACTCAGGATAGGCTCCGATAAAATAGGAGACCCATTCTGAGGGAGTGGCGCCGTAAGCGCCACGACCGAAGAATCTGATATAGTCGGGTGTCAGATCCTTCGTGTAGCGTATAAGCGACACTCAGGATGGGTTGATGACTGAGGCACTCAGGACGGGATCTATCCTTTACTCATCAAACCATCTTTCACTCAAATCTTTCCATTCCGGATTAATCGATTCGATGAGTGCAATTTTTTTCACTCTGAGCCAACCCTTTATTTGCCTTTCCCGGTCAAGAGCTGACTCTGCATCTGGAAAGTCATCGCAGTACACGAGTCGTGTGATGTTATACCTCGCGGTGAATCCAGGCAACAGTTTGTTCTTATGCGTAAATACGCGCGTTTCAAGGTCATCGGTGAAGCCAGTGTAAAGCACCTTGGACTTGCTTGACATAATATAGACGAAGAAATTATCCATAAAGCTAAGAGTCCCATTCTGAGGGAGTGGCGCCGTAAGCGCCACGACCGAAGAATCTCATACTCTGAGATGGAGATCCTTCGCTCGCTGAGAATCGCTCACTCAGGATTTGCTCCAATAAAATAGGAGACCCATTCTGAGGGAGTGGCGCCGGAAGCGCCACGACCGAATGAATCTGACACTCGAAGTATTCAGATCCTTCGCTGCGCTCAGGATGGGTCTGCAAGGTGTATTCAGATCCTTTCCGCCAAATAGACGGCGGGCAGGCACTGGGTTCAGGATGGGATTACTGCTCCTAATATGTACAACGAAATGAGGTAACAGGAAGGAAAAACGCGTGGGATTTTAGAAGAATAAGAGGCCCATGAGAGTCCTCTTAGAGGCGACCGAAGAATCTCGTACTCCGAGGTTCAGATCCTTCGCTCGCTGAGAATCGCTCACTCAGGATAGGCTCCGATAAAATAGGAGACCCATTCTGAGGGAGTGGCGCCGTAAGCGCCACGACCGAAGAATCTGATACTTTGAGGTTTTCAGATCCTTCGCTGCGCTCAGGATGGGTCTACAAGGTGTATTCAGATCCTCGCTTCGCCTCAGGATGGGATTGGATGCTCAGGGCCGGCTACAAACTCTGTTCGAGCGTGAACGGCGAAGTAGCGCTATTTTTCCGGGCTTACGAGTCCGACTCTTATCGCATAACGAACCAGGCCCGCAATATCATGAATTCCCAAACGGGCCATCAGCTCGGTCCGGTGGGTGTCGACCGTCTTAACACTCAGGTCAAGTTTGGAAGCAATTTCTTTCGTGGAATGTCCTTCCGCAATCAGCTGAAGGACTTCCCGCTGGCGTGTAGTCAATTCCTCAAACGGAGTGCCCTGTACGACATGGCCAGCTTTACTGTCCTTGCGCAAGTATTCATGCACAACCTTTTTGGAAATCGCAGGACTCAAATAAGTCTCACCCCGGGCTACAGAACGCACTGCTAATTCAAGCTCCCCGGGAGCTGCATCTTTCAACAGATACCCGCCCGCTCCCGATTTCAAGGCTTGCAGCACATACTCTTCATTTGAGTGCATCGAGAGCATGATGACGCGAAGCTGCGGGTTGACCTTGTGAATTCGGTCGAGCACCTCCAGCCCGTTCAATCCTTTCATGGACACGTCGAGCAAAAGGACATCCACGCTCTTCTCTTTCAAAAGATCCAATGCCTTGTGCCCATCTTCGGCGTCGCCCACCACTTCAATTCCCTCCATCGTCTGCAAAAGAGATTTGAACCCCGCCCGCACCAGCGCATGGTCATCGGCGAGGAAAACTCGAATAGTGTTCATTTCCCGGCGTACCTTTCTGAACCCTCAAGCGACTCCGCAAACACATCAGGAAATTTCGCATGAACCTCCGACCCGCGGCCTCGATCGGAATTGATAGCGAAGATGCCTCCTGCAAGCCGGACCCGCTCTTGCATTCCCAGCAACCCAAAGCTTTTCCCTTCGGCCGATTGCCGGAATGCCGTCTCCACATCAAACCCCGCGCCGTCATCGCGGACAGATAGTTCAAGACTCGTTTCGCACTTCTTGAGTTGAACTGCGATCGATTTCGCTCTCGAATGTCTTAACGCATTGGTCACTGCCTCCTGGGCAACACGGAAACAGGTCATTTCTATTTCGGGGGAACAATGCATTTCCTCCGGCTCCGCAATGAAATGTGTTTCTATGCCCATCTTTTCCGTATGGTGAAGGAAGTGAGACCGGATCGCGGGGACGAGTCCCAGATCATCCAGCATGGGCGGACGGAGGTCGAGAGACATGTCGCGGACACGTGAGATGAGCCCCGCGGTTAGTTCTGCCGCCTCCCGCAGGTTTTGTCCTTCACCGTCTGCTTTGCCTCTCTTGTTCATTTCGAGAAGGATCTTAAGTCTTGTGAGCGATTGCCCGATTTCGTCGTGGAGTTCTCGAGCGATCATGCTGCGCTCGTTTTCCTGAATCTCGAGAAGCTGCTTCGAAAGCACCTGGAGTCGTTCGGCGTAGGTGCGGGCAATCTCTTGCGCCTGTTTGCTGGCAGTGATATCCTCGACAACCGCGACGTGAAAATC
>CAYIBG010000230.1:0-3424 GCA_964361365.1 uncultured Ignavibacteriaceae bacterium
CAGGTAGATCTGCTTGACGTCGGGTTCCCTGCTTTTTTCATCAATGCGGACATACGTTTCCGTAGAGATTGCCCGCAGAAGCCGTTCCACGCCTGAGCCGGATGCTGAGAAAAGACGGGCCGGCTGTAATCGCAGCCGCAAGCTTGTTTTCAAGTCCACAACCGGGTAGAGCTGGTCACTCGGCACATAGATCGACACAAAGTCGCCGTCAAATCTCGTCAGCTCAAACTCATCATCATCGGCGATGGTATTTCCATTGATGTCGCCCCTGTACCGGTAGTTTCCAGATCCCCTTGCAACCCGAATGAACGCACGTTCCAACCGGGAAGATCGTTGACTCGAAAATTCATAATACGTTTCAGCTTCCACCGCTCTGTCGAACGGGCCATATCGGGACACCGACCGCACCAGGATGATTTCCGCGTCCGAATTCCTCCTTTGTTTAAACTCACTAGTAAAGCGCGAGTTGCGAATGCTCAGGTTCAGAGAACTCGTGAGGGATTTCCATTCTGAGAGTTGCAGAGAATAAATCTGAGTGATGGAACTGAAAGCGCGTTGAACAGAGCCATCGCGAGCGCTGTCCTCAGTCCTGAATTGCACTTCACCGGACATTGTAAGGCGGCCGAGCTCGGGCAGCAAAAGACGCGGAGAAATCTGCGTAAACCGAAAACTTCCAGTATGGAGGGAATCGCGTTCGTCCTGCCTCAACGAGCGGTCTTCATTCTCATATCCGACACCGGGTTTCAGCCCCCACACGGCGTATTCAAGATCGCCTAGCTGACGCAGCCAGCTTGACTGTGTCGACAGAACAGAGTTGGAACTTTTAATGTTTTCCAAACGATACTTGACAAATGGCAGGCCGGCGTCGAGCACGTTCAATTCAGTTTGCAGTCGATTCGAGGTTTGTTCACCCGTTCGACTTAAATACCCATAGGTTCCCCCCCATCGCACAGTGCCGGACGGCGCATACTGGACAGAAGCCTCGCGGATTTCCTCATCAGATGAGGAGATTGATTCCACGTTCCACTTCCGGCCGAATTCGACCTCGTTATACCGGTCAGGAGATACAAATCGTTTTTCTACAAACCGTTCCGAAAACCTCAGGTCCAGGCTGCCCAGGTTTACGCCCGCCAATTGCATCCTGGCGGGGTTGTACCGAGCTTCGAATTTGAGCGCGTTTCCACTTCGATTCTGATCGTCGAGCGTCGACAATCGGTTGACATCCACGTTGCTCGCCGCATACTCTCCTGTCATCGTGAAATCCGAACTTAGTGCAACTCTGGCGTTGAGGCCCAGAACGCGCTGAAGCTGGGGCATCGGCAGAAACTGCAACGGAAGGTAGTTCCCGACGCCGACACCGGCAAAACGAAACTGACCGATTCCGACCCGGACATAGCCGGCAGAATCTTTTGGCATCTGATTTACTTGAGAAAACGTTACTGTATACAGAGCAAGGGAATCGCCCGGGGCATAGGCGATGATGGGATACGTTCTTCCATTGATGGTTGAATCACGAAGAAGATACTGTCCTCGTCCTGTATTTGTCGCAGTGTCGCGTCCGACAAACTTTATGCCTGAAAGTGATGCCTTCAGTCGATCTCCGCCACTCTGAGACAGGATATTCAATGAACCTTCGTCAAGTGGAACGTCGATGGGTGAAGCCGGGTCGTCCGCCTCCTGGATGAAAACGGCGTTGAAGTTCAGAGCATTGTTGAAGCCCGTGAAGCTTGTCGTGCCCGCCAGGAGGTTGCGTGTGAATTGCCTGTCCGAGTATTCGAAATCGATGGTAATCCTCGACACGTTTGTAATCAAGCGCCGGCTTGTAAAAGTGACATCGCCGCTTCCGTACTCAATCGTGTAATCGTTGATGTCCCCGCGGGTCATGAGTTCGCCATTAAGGTACACGCGCTCGGATCCGGCCACAACGATAATTCTCTGCTCACCGTTTTGGCCCGTGAGTCTGTAAGGACCCTGCGTTCCTTCGTTGCCCTGGATCTGGTTTGAATGGAACTTGCCCCTCGAGGCAGCGGCCGTGACTCCAAGGTTTGCTTTTTGCGTAAACGAATTGACACCCGTGGTCTTCGCAGTGCCCTGTGCGCCCTGGACTTTCCTGAAAAACCTGGCGAATTCCCCTCCCTCACTCTGACCCACTTGCACGTTAAAATCGCCAAGAGTTGCCCCATAGTTCGTACTTTTCAGCTCGATGAATACCTTGTCCACTTCCCGGAGTGTCTGCGTTGTCCCCTCCGGCTGAATCGGAGAGTTTTCATCTGTCAAAGCGGCAACGACATCCACATCTCTCGAGAGCTTTCCGGCCATTTGCATTCGAAAACCTGAGTTCAACGAAAAATCGCGATTCGAGCCCACGGTAAATCCCCGAGCGAGGGAGCCGCTTTTCTGCAACCCTGGCCCAAAATAGTCGCTTTCATTCGCCTTCGCAGCAGACGGTTTGACGGCAAACGTCCTCGTTCCGGTGGAATCGCGACGGACCGAAATCTCGCGCAGTGAATATTGTTTCTTAAAAGCAAGAGACAGGGAACGGTACGAGATCCAAAGCACGTGGCTCGCCGAATCCACAAAGATCCGCCCCATACCTTTCGACGAAATGTGAATTTTGCCGTAGCGCCAGTCGATCTCGTAATCATCTTTCCTCTGAAGCGGAAGAAGTGAATCGACCAGGAGTGTTTCGCTATTTTCAACGATGAACTCATTAGGAAGAGCATACACACTATCGAGTGCGCTGAGGGGAACAATCGTCGACGAGTATCGAAGAGATGTCGGTTGAGCAGGAAGAGACTGCGTTGAAAGAACACAGACGGGAAAAACAATACAAAAGAGTGAGGCAGGATATCTGGAATAATTGAAGGCCATCGATCAGTAATGTCAGGTCAAAATACGAAGATCGTAGCCTTAGTTCCTGTGGTATCCTCCTTCAGAGAGTGTGTCGCCTATGGTAACAGTGACCGCATACACGTAAGACATGTGCCGAAGGGGGGACTCGAACCCCCACAGCAGTTGCCCGCCACAAGATTTTGAGTCTTGCGTGTCTACCAGTTCCACCACTTCGGCAAGACGTATCTTCTCAAGAGCGCTTCCTTCTGTCGCGTACGAGCCTGAGGAACTCTTTTCCAACACCTGATTTCAAATACTTCTCCCTCAAACGCGCTTCTGCTCTCGATCTGAATTGTTCCTCGAGGATCAATTCAAACGGTCTGTACACCCTCGTCGTTCGCTCTTTACCTTCATTGTGTTGCTTTACTCGACGAAGAAGACTATTTGTTAAACCGACATACAGGTAGTTCCTCGTTTGACTGCTGATGCAATACACAAACCATTTCATCGACTATTTTGAGTCCAGGCGCCTGCCTGCCGTGTAGTTCTTCAGCATTTCGGTAACACGGTTTGTACATTTTGGAGGATTTTC
>CAYIBG010000231.1:0-3420 GCA_964361365.1 uncultured Ignavibacteriaceae bacterium
GCGATAAGCCCGTGCATTTTCTTTCTGCGGTTCGCCAGGATGGTGTTGTAGGCGACTTCTTGTATCAAGTAGTGCTTGAAGAGGTATTCTAGCTCGCGGGCTTCTTCCTTTTCCAGGATGAGCTCAAGCGATTCCAGCTTCTTCAGACCTGACAGAACATCTGCCTTGCGTTGCAACATGTGCTCCAGCACCGGCCGTGAAAATTCTCGTCCGATGACCGAGGCATCAAGAAGTACTTCGCGAATTTTTTCTTCAAGTTGATCAATACGGGCGAGAATGACTCCCTGGATGGTCTCGGGTACTCCTGCCTCCACGTTCTCGGCAAGGATTTCGAGTTTTCCCTTCTTCACAGCCACGATATTCTTGTCAAGCAGCGTCTTTATGATCTCTTCGATAAAGAAGGGGTTTCCTTCTGCACGTTGTTCGATGAGATCTTCAAGAGCTTTCGGAACCTCTTCGACACTGAAGCGGAGCCGCATCAGCTGTCTGGCTTCATCCCCCGGAAGCCGATCGAGATCGATCACGTCGCCGCCGCCAATGATCTTCGCCGCACGGCCATACTCGGGACGATACAAGCAGAGGATGAGGGCCGATCCCAGTGTTTCCTTCGTGAAGACAATTTCGAGAAGATCCTGCGAAAAGCGGTCAATCCAGTGCAGATCCTCAAAGATAAACAATGCAGGTCGGCGGTCGGAATAGGCCTTCAACAGCTTCTGCATCGCCTCGAAAATTCTTTTCTTGCGCTCCTCATCGACCTCCAGCAGAATCTCCTCGTAGCGCATAGAGAGCAACGTCGCCAGATATGGCTCGTCTGCCTCAAGGGAAAGAATCTGCAGCGTTTCATGAAGCCGTGAGCGAATCTCCGCTTCCGGCGTGTCCATTCCAATCCGCAGAAGGCTCTTGAGGAATGTGTTCCAAAGGAAGTACGGTGTATTGATTTCAAAGCTGGAGCACTTGCCTTCACAGACAGAAAGTCCCTGTTGCTGAGCACGCTGAACGAGTTCTGTTTTAAGCCTCGTTTTTCCAACTCCGGCTTCACCTTGTACGAAAATACGTGATTCGATTTTCTTTACGACTCGATGAACTGCGCCGTCGAGTAACACGAGCTCCCGTTGCCGACCGACAAACGCACCCGTCCCAATGATCCGGCGACCCGGTTCAACTCCGGCCTTCAACGATTGAAGCCTGAACACGTTTATCGCCTGGGACTTGCCCCTGATTTGGACCTGGCGCTGTTCGCCGACTTCGACAAGGTTTGAAACAAGCTTATAGACATCGGCGCTTATGAACACGCTCGTGGCCGGTGCCAGCTCGGCCAATCCCGCTGCGATATTGACCGCATCTCCCATCACCGAATATCCGGCGCCGCCTTCGGTGCCGACCGGTCCGGCAATCACCGTGCCGGAATGAATGCCGACACGCAATTGGAGCGGGGATGGCGTGCGCACAACACCCAGTGAATTGAAACGCTCGATGTACGAAATCATCTCATGACCGCATCGCACCGCACGTTCAGGGTCGTTTTCGTGCGCAACGGGTGCGCCGAAAACCGCCATAAGTTTATCGCCGACGATGCGATCCGTCGTTCCTTCAAACCGGCGGACAATGGAGATGAGCCCCTTAAAACATTCGTTAAGTCCGATCGAGAGGTTCTCTGTGTCAATTTCTGCGCCGTCCATTGCACCGCTCATGAGCGACGAGAACAAGATGGTCACCGACCGCTTTTCCGATTCGAGCTTCCTCGCGACTCCTTGACTCGGAACAGAGGTTGGGCTGCTCTGCGAATCTCCTTTCTCAATTTCTTTGCGTAACGTTTCGAGATCTTCAAGTAATCCACGAACACGTTGATAGCGTTGTTCCCGTTCTTTCTTGAGACATCTCAATACGATCTGTTCAAACCTTGCCGGAATATCTGCTCGCTGCTTGCGAATCGTCTCTGGCTGTTCATGCAGAATCAAATAAAGAATTGCCGACTCATAACTGCCGGGGAACGGGAGATGTCCGGTGGCCGCCTCATACAACACTACCCCGAATGACCAGATGTCGGTCCGTTCATCAAGCTCTTCTCCGCGAGCCTGCTCTGGAGACATGTAGCTGACCGTTCCCAGGGTTGTGCCGATTCGTGTTATCCGGCTCCTTCCTCTCATCTCCGCGAGCCCAAAATCCATGATCTTGGTTGTTCCCTCGCGCGTTATCATGATGTTCTCTGACTTCATATCACGATGAACAATACCCTTCTCGTGCGCTTTTGATAGACCCTCGCTTACCTCGGTCGCCGTCTTGAGAAGTTCGTCCAGGGGGAGTGGGCCATCCTTGATGCGTTTGGCCAGAGTTACTCCTTCCAGAAATTCCATAGCGAGGAAGGATCGCGCTTCGAATTCGCCGAATTCATACACCGTTGCAATGTTTGGATGGGAGAGGCTTGCAGCAAGTTGGGCTTCTCGAACAAATCGCGCTTTGTCGTCTTCGTTGACCAAAGCTCGTTCGGAAAGAACCTTGAGGGCTACCAATCGCTCGAGAATGACGTCTTGAGCTTTGTAGACGACGCCCATACCGCCCTCGCCCAATTTCTCGAGGATCTTATAATGGGAGATCGTCTGTCCGATCATAGGAAGCTCACAAACAACACATTGTCACTCCCGCACGTCTTAAGCGGGAGTCCAGAACACGGCCTCAATTTCTGGATGCCCGCTGAAAATCCGCGGGCATGACAAAAAACATGGGAAATGGTTTGTCCGATCATTTGACTGAATTTTGAGCTTTGAGGAAGGTAGCTATTGCAACAGGAGATGTCAAGACAACTAACAGATGAGTGGTTATTGAGTGTTCCTCAAGAACGTGTCATCCTAGATGATTGAGGAATCTCGTCATCCCAGGCGTTTTCGTTCTGCTTGAATCCTTTCTAACTTTTGAGCTACCAGCGCGGAAAGGTCAGAAATAGATTTCACTCCAGCTGCCACAAGGTCAATTTCCTTTTTCAAGTCGTTAAGAAATTTTGTGAATTGATCTTTTCCGTCTTCCACGATGTATGGTAGAATTCGTTCACCATTCACTTCGACTTTTCTCGAAAGGCCCGTTAGGCCGTTTTCCAAAAACTGCCCGATCGAATTGACCGTGCCTTCGAACATGCGCAGGGACTCGACCTCCTTCTCTTTTTCCTCCAGGCGGCGTTGTTCCAGTTCGAGTTCCTTTTTCTTGCGGGCCGCCGTGTATTTTTCATGGATATTCTTGACTTCCGCCGCAAGTCGGGCAGTGTCGACCTGTTCTTTTCGAAAATAGTCGTAGGCGCCGGATTTTATTGCTTCGACGGCGATACTCTCCGAGCCTGCTCCCGTGAGCATCAGAACCGGAGTATCGATATGACGTTCCTTCATCCATTTCAAGAAATCCAATCCGTTCATCCCCGGCATTGAATAATCA
>CAYIBG010000232.1:0-3408 GCA_964361365.1 uncultured Ignavibacteriaceae bacterium
GACGACTTCAAGCCCTACATCTACAAAACGAACGATTTCGGAAAAACATGGAAGAAAATCGTCCGGGGTATTCCGGACAATGAATTCGTCCACGCAGTACGCGAAGACCCAAACAAAAAGGGTATGCTGTATGCCGGAACTGAACGTGGAGTCTGGGTTTCCTTTGACGACGGCGAGAATTGGCAGACTCTCCAGTTGAACCTTCCGGTCGTCCCGATCCAGGACCTGGTGGTTCAAGCCCGTGAAAAAGACCTTGTGGTGGCAACACACGGCCGTTCATTCTGGATTCTAGACGATTTGACGCCGCTCCACCAGTTGAGTGACGAGGTTTCAAAGTCCAACGCATATCTCTTCCAGCCCCGTCCAACCTACCGATTTGGCGGAGCCAGTGTCAGCCGCCCGGGTTTGCCACTCGGGAAAAACCCGCCGGGCGGAGTCGTCGTGCTGTACTACGTGAAGACCAAACCAGCGGGCGCGGGAAAGCTCGAGTTTCTTGATGAAAAGGGCTTGGTGATGAAGTCGTTTGTTCTCAAACCTGACACGACAGAGGCCGAGGGACAACAGGAAGGCTTTGGTGGATTCTTCGGAGGCGGACAGGTGCGCGATACAGTCGCTGTGGAAGCCGGGACGAATCGATTCATCTGGGACACGCGATACTCGGATGCAACGACTGTGCCGGGCGGACTTCTTTGGGCTGGAACAACTCGCGGTCCACGCGCTGCACCGGGAAAATATCAGGTGCGCCTTACTGCTGAAGGAAA
This sequence comes from uncultured Ignavibacteriaceae bacterium, assembly GCA_964361365.1. Taxonomy (GTDB): domain Bacteria; phylum Bacteroidota; class Ignavibacteria; order UBA10030; family UBA10030; genus JANOGR01. The sequence goes on from CAYIBG010000232.1 coordinate 762, forward strand.
GACCCTGACGCAGCCGTTTGAAATCAGGAAAAGCCCCGCCGTCGCAGCCTCGCAGGAGGATTTCCAAGCACAGGTGGACCTTGCCCTGAAAATTCGCGACAAAGTCACCGCGGCTCACAAAGCGGTCAACCATATTCGCGACATCAAAGGACAGATCGACAACCTGACGCGGCGGATGAGAGGACAGACAAACGAGAAGAGCGTGAATGATGCGGCGAAATCATTGAAAGATAAACTTACTGCTGTCGAAGAAGAGATCCTCCAGGTCAAAATCAAGAGCAACCAGGATGCGTTGAACTATCCGATCAAGCTCAACAACAAGCTGGCAGCCCTGCTCGGCTCGGTCAGCAGCGGCGATGCGCGCCCAACGAAACAATCGTACGACGTTTTCAATGACCTTTCGGTCAAACTGGACGCACAGCTGGCGAAACTCAAACAGGTGATGGACGCAGACTTACCTGCGTTTAATAAGACTGTCAAAGACGCCGAGGTTCCCGCGGTAATCCTACGGCAGGAGCGAAACTAAGCACCCGCGGTTGCTGTTCAGCGTTTTGTGTTATATCTTAAATCCCTTCAAATTCGAAGGGATTTTTTTTCATGAGCCCTCAACGCACATTTCTTTCTGCGGCCCTTGTCTTATCGGCAACCGCGCTGCTCCAGGCTCGACCGCCTGCAGGAGAAGATACGACCAAAACGTACGTGGGCAAGGAAGTCGTAGTCACGGCATCAAGGGCAAGCGGGGAAATCCTCGATTTGCCGATGGCGGTCGGTGTCGTAACCTTGAGTGACCTTGTAGGGGCGAGAAAACTCGGGTTGAATGAGGCTCTTTCCCTTGTTCCCGGTGTTCTGGCGCAGAGCCGGTCGGGTTCTCAGGATATCCGACTCACGATCCGCGGCTTTGGAGCGCGGGGGAGCGGCGATCGGTCCAACGCCGGTACCGTTCGCGGCATCAAAGTTCTGATTGACGGGATCCCGGAGACCGAGCCCGACGGAAGAACGCCTCTGGATATGATCGACCTGGACGCGACCGAACGCATCGAGATTGTACGCAGCAACGCTTCCACGTTGTTTGGCAATGCCTCTGGTGGCGTCGTGAACCTTCGAACGGGACCATCATCCACGGGTACTTTCGTGGAAACGAAAAATCAGTTTGGCGATTTCAACTTTCGAAAGAACAACCTCAGCTTTGCGTCGTTGCTGGGATCTAGTCAGTTGTTCCTTTCTGCCTCTAACACAAACTTTGACGGATGGCGAAAAAACTCCAGCAATAAATCGACGCAAATTCATGCCGTCCTGGAATCACAGGTCAACGAATCGACGAACCTTCGCATGCTCACGAGCGGCGTCCAAACCGAGTTTTACACTCCCGGAGCCCTTACCCGGGCGCAATTCGACGCCGACCCTGCACAAGCGAATTCCAGTTATCTTTCCCGCCGGGAACGGCGTGAAAACCGCACGGGTCGCCTCGCGTTCGACCTCTACGCGACATTGTCGGGCAATCATTCGATTGACGCTCTTGCATACATCACGCCGAAAGTTTTTGCCCGATCCGAACGGGGCACTTATCGTGATTTTAACAGGTATCACCTTGGCGGCGGCCTTGTCTATGCGTGGGCAGGAGAGCCCTCGTCCTTTTTCAGAAGAATAATGGTCGGCGCAGACGAGGCCTACCAGGACGGCAGTTCTTTGTTCTATAATCTGCTCAACGGCGAGCGCGGGGATTCGCTCCGAACCAACAAGCGCGAGGGAGCCGAAACGTTCGGTCTTTTCGTTCAGACTGAGTTGGCCGTATCCGGTGATTTCTATTTCACACTCGGCGGACGCTTTGACAAACAAAAATACATCGCTGAGGAATTTGCTGCCGCCGTCAATCGCACGAATGTCCCGGAGGAGTTGATTTTTGATCACTTGACACCGAAACTAAGCGCACTGTATAAGCTCTCGGAAAGTCATTCTTTGTATGCCAGTATTGGCGGAGGACTTGAAGCGCCGGCGTTCAACGAAGTCGACCCTCCACCGACTCTTCCAAACGTGAAGCTGAACCTCTTGTTGGCTCCCATGACGTCCACCACCTATGAGCTTGGAGCCAAAGGATATGTCGACTTCGATTCCGAGATCCTTGTTTCCTACTCGGTTGCAATGTATCGAATCGACATTAGGAACGAAATTATCCCCTTTAACGGGGGTGCATACTTTTTCACGGCGGGTCGGTCACAAAGACGCGGCTTGGAATTCTCCGGACGCGCCTCCCTGCCTGTCGGATTTTCTGTCGCAACTGCATTCACCTACATGGACGCAAGCTACGACAAGTATACGAACGACCTCGGAGATTTCTCGGGCAACGCGGTTCCCGGGATCCCTCGAACGGTGTTTAGCAGCCGTCTAGGCTACGCGAGCGGTTTCGGGTTGTCTGTTGACGTTGGATTCTTCCTGGTGGGAAATTATTTCGCAGATGACGCCAATACCTATTCTGTTCCGGGTTCAGCCGTAGTGAATGTCGGCGCAAGGTATGAGTTTACCTTCGCAAGTTTTCAGGGATCGTTCTCCGGTGGAGTCAACAACCTTGGGAATACCAAATATGCCTCCTCCGCCTTTATGAACCCCGACAATACCGGTGCGTTTCTCGAACCGGGTTTGCCAAGAAATG
>CAYIBG010000233.1:0-1885 GCA_964361365.1 uncultured Ignavibacteriaceae bacterium
GTTGTGATCAAGGACCGGCCGACGGCGTTTAGCAACGGGTCTGACATTGTGTTGCGTTGGGCGACGGTGGATGAATCCGGGTTACAACGATTTGAGATCGTGAGGAGGTCGGGTACTGCCGGCGATTTTGTTCTCGTTGCTTCCATGGAACAGTTGAAGGGGAACAATTCGGCGTATGAATACATCGACAAATCAGTCTTCAAAGTGAACGGCGGTATTTACCAGTACAAGATTCGAGTGGTCACCGGCCAGAATCCTGCTCCAGAGACGGAGATTATCACAGTGTCGCATCTTAGCTCTGCGGCAAAAAGGACGTGGGGCAGCATCAAGGCGATGTTTCGATAGAATTTTTTCGAATTCCATGTTTCCGAAGAAAGCGATATTTTGTATCGCTTTTTTTATTTTTAGGATGACATTCTCATGCTTATTCTTGCGTCGCGTTCGCCCCGAAGGCGAATCCTGTTGAAGCAGCTTGGTTTGAGACACAGAGTTCACCCGAGCAAGGTGGAAGAGAGGATGGACCCCGCACGCTCCCCCCGGGATAATGCGAAACGGATGGCGCTCGAAAAAGCAATCGATATTGCCCGGCATTATACGAAAGGTATTGTCGTCGGCGCGGATACGATTGTTGTTGCAGGAAAGAAAGTCCTTGGGAAGCCGGCCACTCCGGCTGAAGCAAGAAAAATGTTGCGATCCTTAAGTGGGCGCGAACACATTGTTTACACGGGTTTTGCCCTTGTCGATGCAGATTCGCGAAAACGCGTGGTGGCTGTAGAAAGAACCAGAGTGCGGTTTCGTGTTCTCGGTGCCAGGGAAATCGACGAATACGTGAAATCAGGCTCCCCGATGGATAAAGCCGGGGCCTACGGCATTCAGGATGATTGGGGAGCGGTTTTTGTTGAAAAAGTGAATGGATGTTTCTATAATGTAGTCGGTTTTCCGATCTCGAAGTTCTATACGGTATACCGGGAATTCATGTCGGATATTCAGAAAAATCACCGAAGATACGATGGAAAAAAAAATTAGGGTACTCGTTGCGAAAGCTGGTCTGGATGGTCACGACCGGGGTGCGAAAGTTGTGGCGGCTGCCTTGAGAGATGCGGGTATGGAAGTGATCTATACGGGACTTCGCAAAACACCTGAAATGATCGTCGAGGCCGCACTGCAGGAAGACGTCGATGTCATCGGGATCAGTCTGTTGAGCGGGGCCCATATGACCATCTTCCCCAAGGTTCTTGAGTTGATGAAGGAAAAGGGGCTGGATGATGTCCTTTTGTTTGGAGGAGGGATCATCCCTCGGAAGGATATCGAGGGACTGAAGAGCATGGGAGTAGGCGAACTGTTCACGCCGGGAGCACTGACGCAAGATATCGTGGGCTACATTCGTTCCTGGGCGGCAACGCACCGTCGCGAAACAGAGCCAATCTAAAAGAACCCTTTGATATGAAAAACCCGTCACAGGAACGCTGGGACGGGTTTTTCTATTACCTACCGCTTAGACTTTGGCTACTTTGACAGCCTGTAAGCCTTTGGGGCCCTGCTCAACTTCGAATTCGACCTTGTCGCCTTCGTTGAGCGTTTTATAACCTTCGCCGTTGATCGATTTATAATGGACGAATACGTCTTCACCGGTGCTGCGCTTGATGAATCCGTACCCCTTCGCATTATTGAACCACTTCACTGTACCTTGTTCCATAAGGGTACTTCTTCCTTAATGGTTGAACATGAACACCATTTGTTTCACAAAAACAAAAGGTGCAATCCCGCTGTGCGGGACACCTTCTCCCGAAGGGATCCCTTCGGGAATTGTTCAGCTTGACCGCTTGCGCGGTCTTGGCACAGTCTTGCCGCAACGGTTCGAAGCCCCACAGCCGAGCCCATCAGA
>CAYIBG010000233.1:1985-3402 GCA_964361365.1 uncultured Ignavibacteriaceae bacterium
CGGGCAAAAGCAAAACAAATTGTGATGAAACAAGAACGGTGCTGTGAATTAACGTGAAAGTATACAATTCGCAGCCGACAAATGCAAGCCCGCCTGAAGTGTCCTGGATTCTCAATGATGGCTACTCGTTTTCCCCCAGCCAGATGCCGAATTCCTCGTTTTCTTCGGATTCTTTGGCCCCTTCGGCCTTCTCCCTGGTTACTTTTTTTGTCAAAATCCTGATTCCCTTGGGTGAGAAACCAAACAAGTCGTCGAGCGAAAAGATGATTTTGAAATCCTCAGGTTCAAAAAACTCCCGAAATTTTTCAGCAGACTCGTTGAGGCGACCGAAATAATATGCCGTGTTTTCATCAGGCAGGTTGGAGTCCCACTCATCAGCGATGCGGCAATTGTCGGCGATCTTGACTTCTTGGTGCGTTCCAGTGACGTAATAAGAAATCCTCTCGCCTGCTTTGAAATAGAGACCGGCCTTTCGCGCCGCTTCATATGCAGCAGAAACATTACGTTGTCCATGTTCAACGAGCCTGGTGTATGTCTCGAGATCCTCGCGAACCGTCTCTGTGCGGCAGAAATCGGCCGCTTCCCATTGATGGTTCCTCACCAGTGTTGTGAACGAGGCGTAGGTATGGTGAAGTCGCGGGATGTCATCGGTCAGAAGACATTCAATGCATCGTTGGACGAATAAACGGCTAAATCGCTCCATGGATCGTGAAATGAGTGAACTGCCCCTGATGATGAGGTTGTCGGACTCATCAAGCAGGGCATAGTTTTTCATCTTGTAGCTCAGCATTTTCTTGTATCTTCCCTCAAGAACGAGGTTGATTCCCGCCGGCAGGGTTTTCGAGACCCGCTCCACAAAGGCCTCTGTGTTTTTCTCACCGCGAATGTTATCGGGAGCGATGAAAAAGATACCGTCCGTGTCAACCTCGATGGGAAAAGCGTTGAACAGTTCGATTTCTTTCAGAATCGACCGCAGAATGGTTTGACCTGTCGAGGTGACGACATCCGCTTGCTGGTAATCGTTGAACAGACCCCGGCTGTATCCAAGATACCCGTAGAATGAATTGATGAGGATCTTGAATGCAGACTGCATTGCGTCAAAGTGGGAGCGCGATCGGGCCGACTTCGCCCGCTTCATGTTCGATTTGGCCTTTAACCTCAGGCTTGTCAATTCCCTGAGAAGGGGAACAAACACATCCAGAGTATCCGTGCGGGGTTTCACGGGCTTGGAAATCATGATGGAAGGGTAGAGGGATTCCACATCGGCTTGCAGGACGTTCTCCAAAACGCCCGTCGAAAAAATATCGGTGTATCCTCCCACAGCCTGCGAACCCCTTTGTGGCCTCGGGATTGAATGTTTTTGCCTGAGGTATTCGCGCAAAACCAGTGATTCCAGCCTTGCCGATGAACCCAGCTG
>CAYIBG010000234.1:0-3370 GCA_964361365.1 uncultured Ignavibacteriaceae bacterium
GCACAGTTTAAAGGGAAATAAATCGGTAGGTCAGACATTCTTGTCTGACTTAACAAGTTTTCTCAAACCAAATGGAGAACAAGAACTTGGGAAATGATGGGCTTGTCATCAAAAAACGACACCTTCCCCATTGGATGCTCAAGGGCGCAACATATTTTGTAACTTTCAGAGTAAAATCTGACGAGATGGACGTTGAGGAACAGAAGTTTACACTTGAACATATCAAATCAGGAAATAAGAAATTCTATCTGTTGATTGCTGCTATCGTTATGCCTGACCATGTTCATGTACTCTTCACACCCGACGAGGCACCGAATCTAACCAGCGTCATGAAAGGAATGAAAGGCTCATCGGCCAGGAAGATCAATCTGAAACGCAATACGAGAGGCACGATCTGGCAGGATGAATCTTTTGACCAAATAGTCATGAATCAAAATGAGCTTGACAAAAAAATACAGTATATGTTCAACAATCCGGTCAAGAAGGGTCTCACTCAGGATCCCTGGAATTACCATGGTTGGTATTTGAATACTGAAGAGACATTCTAGTTTTCTATGTTATGACAGACAGGAATGTCTGTCCCACCGAGTCTTGACCTTCTTTTCTTGTTTTTCTTGGCCTATTTCACTAAGTTTTTGAAACGCATTCGTTGACCCTTCCCATGTTCAGACATCTCGGTGTTGTCGGTGCAGGCACGATGGGCGCAGGTATCGCCCATGTCGCAGCCCTATCAAAAGTAGATGTCTTGCTCTACGACATCAACGACACGCTCCTGCGAAGGGCCCTCGAGCGCATCAAAGAAGATTTCAAGAAGGGCGTTCAAAAAGGCAAGCTGACTCAAGATCAGACGACCGAGGCCTTTGGGAGGATTCACCCGCGTACGAACCTGCCCGACCTTGGCCACTGCGAGTTCATTATCGAGGCCGTCATCGAAGACCTGCGGGTCAAGAAAGACCTTTTTAAGCACCTCGAAGCGGATTCCAAACCCACAACGATTCTTGCATCGAATACTTCTTCGTTTTCGATTACGGCGATCGCCTCAGCGACAAAAAAGCCTGAGCGCGTCGTCGGAATGCACTTTTTTAACCCTGCTCATATCATGAAACTTGTCGAGGTCGTACGCGGCCAGCAGACGTCCGATGAGGTCTTCAAAAATGCGCTGGAATTCGCTAAGCAGATGGGTAAAACACCTGTATCGGTGAAGGACACACCAGGCTTTATCGTCAACCGAATGGCAAGGCCGTTCTATGGAGAAGCGCTCCGTCTACTCGGCGAAAACGTGGCTTCAGTGGAACAGATCGACAGGATTGCCAAGGCCATCGGCGGGTTTGCGATGGGGCCGTTCGAACTTATGGATTTGATCGGGTTGGACATCAACCTCTCCGTGACGGAGTCGATACACGACCAGTTCTTCGGTGATCCAAGGTATCGTCCGCATCCGATTCAAAAAAGGATGGTCGATTCGGGAATGCTGGGAAAGAAAACGGGAAAAGGGTTCTACAAGTATGAAAAATAGCTCCAGGATAAATGGAGAAATGGATCGATGGATGAAAGCAATTTGATTCACGGGACTAATGGTAAAGAAATCGAAACCGGCAAACGATAACAAGGCGCTGATTTACATTGTGGGCGAGTCGCCGATGGTGGAAGAATATGCAGAGATCTGTTCGAGCCACGGCTACGAAGTCGTTGTCGCATGGAATTCCAATCCTCCTTCCAGGCTGGAATCGAAATCTGGAATAAAAGTATCGGAATCCATCCCAAAAAACTGCTCGCTTGGTATTGAGCTAACAAATACAGATCTTGCGGCCAAGAGAAAAAACCTCGGCAAACTCGACCAGAGCCTTCCCGCTACGAGTGCGATTCTTAGCTCATCGGTGACTGTGGCTGCAACAGAGCAAGCGGGTTGGATAAAAGGCAGACACCGGTTGGTTGGCTTGAGCGCCCTTCCATCGTTGGCTCAAAGACCGATGGTGGAAGTCGCGCCGACGGTTTTCTCGCCGAAGGAAACGCTCGAAGTCGTGACGACGTTCTTTGCATCGCTCAACAAGCAAACCGAGATTGTCCAGGACCGCGTGGGCATGGTGCTGCCCAGGATACTCTGCCAGCTGATCAACGAGTCGGCTTTTGCGCTCATGGAAGACGTCGCCTCCCCGCGTGATATCGATACGGCGATGAAACTTGGCGTCAACTATCCGCTGGGACCCATCGAGTGGGCTGAGAAAATAGGAATGAAGCAAGTGTATGCCGTTCTCGATGCCCTGCATAACGACCTTCGCGAGGAACGGTATCGCCCTTCCCCGCTCCTGAAGCAGATGGCCGAAAGCGGCGAATGGTGGAAGCGAAACTGATTTCAAATCAAAAAAAAAGAAGTACAATGATTTCGGGAGAATAATAATGACTCGCTTATTCAAAACCTTGAGTTTTCTTCTCGTTGGTTCTGCAATTCTTGGTGCGCAACCGAGTAACCTCACGCGTGACGAAGTCTCCGTGATCAAGAAGAAACTTGTTGCAATCGTTGATGCCTTGGGGCAGCCTCCCAAAGGGTATGTCAAGGAAGATGAGGATTTTAGTCTTCCCACAGATTTTTCCAAAGTCGGTAACACCAGCATGTATTGGCCGGTGCATGCTTCGGCTCAAGTGAAGTTTGGAGGCGGAGCGGACAAAATTCAAAAGAAGACTGAGAAGGAGTCAGCGGATTACCAGAAAAAGATGGCCGAGGCCCAGGCCAAGGGCGACTATGAAGCCTTGACGAAACTCGCTCAGGAAATGCAAAAGAAAATGGGAGATGCTCAAGTGAAAGTGATCGAAGCAAAAAAAGAGCCGATTCATGTATCGATCTCATTCAATTCGAACCCTGGACAGGCCATCGACCCGGACGCCGTGGTTTTCGAAAAAGCGGGAGTCCTCGCCCTCAAGTTCAAAGAAAGCGAAGCGGAGGAAAAAATCCGGGTAGTTGTATTTTTTGACCCAGTTGCATTGAAAGACACCAAGCAACTCTCCAGAGTTGATCTCGCACTCCCTGTTGAAGGAATCAAAAGCAAGACCGGGGTTTTGAACGCCACAATTGAATTCACGGGTCCCGCCGCAGAAGTTGAACAATGGGCGAAGGCGGTCGCAGCAAACAAAGTGCTTGCTCAAATCGACAAATAATAATAGAACAGCGTATTCACTTTTCAAACGGGAGTCCACACATGAAAGCTTTGAAGAACATTGCTCGAGTGATTTCAATCTCTGTCGGCTTGTTTTCTTTTGCAGCCTCGCAATCGTTCGAGGGCGTCATTGAAATGCAGGTGAAAAGCCCGAATCAGGAAACGTCGATGCCGATGAAGTATTTTGTGAAAGGCGACTTTATTCGAATGGAAATGCA
>CAYIBG010000235.1:0-3363 GCA_964361365.1 uncultured Ignavibacteriaceae bacterium
GTCTGCGCGTACATCTTTGGGCGGAACATAAATGCATAGCGCGGGTCGTTCAGTTTGCCGTCGAGTCTCACGAGGAATCGCGTGAACTTGCCGTAGAACGGGCCCTCTTTCGCCACCGTCGTACCCGAGCCGATCTTCTCCGTATCGAGAAATTGCATCTTTGCCCGAATCTCCGAAAGCTCGAAGTAGACGGGCGTATCGACCGTGACAATGTTGGACAGTTCGGGATTCTTGCCTTTTTTCGAAGCGACGATCAGGTCCTTCAATACCGTGATCTGTGATGCCGCGTTGTCATCGCGCTCGTCGATGAACATCTCGCGGATTTCTTCGAAGTTCATCAGCCAGAAGGGGAGTTCGAAATCGGCGATGGGCAAGTGGTTGCATCCACCCTCAAATGCAGTCTTGTATTCGTTGTGAATGTCGAGAATGATGATGTTCGTGTCCGGGTATTTCGTAACTTTCTGGAGGATGGATGCCACAGTACATGATTTCCCCGAACCGCTCGAGCCGAGCACGGCGATATGTTTTCCAAAGAACTTGTTGGCGTCGAGAAAGGCGCGCTGGTTTTCAAAGAGCGAAAGATAGCCCACAGAAAAATCATACCGCTGATAGACGGCAAATGCCACGACCAGGTCTGCGTCCTCGGCAAGATAGACGACTGAATCCACCGGAGGAAAGAGTGAAACGCCGCGTTCGTACCGGCCTCCCTTGACGGTGCCGGCCAGCGTGATCGACATGATGTATCGCTGGGCGGATTTCCCGTTCATCAGTACATCCTCCTTGCGAAAATCGCCGACCATGCCGAGGAGAACGAGGTTGCTCACGGGGATCAGGACATAAGTACCAATCTGGCCGATATAGTAGGTTTTTCCGTTCAAGTCCTTTTTCAAAGACGTGATGCTTTCATCGATCAGTACTCTTAATTCTGAATTGTTGACAGAGATGACGACGCCGATGCGTTTGTTTTCCATAAAGTAGGCCTTTGGGTGAGAGTTTCTTTAAGATGCTGACTTCGAACAAAAAATGCAAAACAACAAATGCTAGTGAATGCGCTTCACCACAACAATGGTCTGGTCGTCCGAATAGTCCGAATCGCTTGAAAAGGCGTTCACGTCTTCCAGGAAGCTCTCACAGATTTTTTTGGGGGAGGATTTGTGCAATTCCTTCAGTTTTTCACCAATCCGCTCCTCACCGTAGACACCGCCCCCCGTGCTGCGCGCTTCGCTGATGCCGTCCGTGTACATCAGGATCAAATCCCCTTTTTCCAGGTTCGTGTTCTCAACCCTGTATTGCTGGTTGGGAAACGGTCCGAGAATTTGTCCGGTCGATTCCAACATTTCGAACTCGTCTTGTTTCAAATGATAGACAATGGGGCTGTTGTGTCCCGCATTGGAATAGAGTGCAAGACCTTTCTGGTTGTCCGTCAGTTCCAGATAAAACATGGATACGAACTGTTCTTCAGCAAACGTTTTGTGAACGAGTTTGTTGATGCGCGACATCAACGAACTGATTTTTGTGTGGTACGAGATGCCCATGCGAAGGGCGCCCGAAACGTAGAGAGCCTGCGATGCTGCCTGAAAACCTTTGCTGGCGACGTCCCCGATGACAATGCTTAACCGGTCTTTGTCCTCTTCCGCATAGAGATAATCGAAGAAATCCCCACCGACGATTCGGTCCGGAATGGAAACGCCGTACACTTCGTAGTCACAAAACGTTACAGCGTGCTCGGGAAGAATGCTCTGCTGAATCTCACGCGCTTTATCCAAATCCTGCTCAAGCAGTTTCGCCTTTTGCTCGATGCGTTTGCCTCGAAGAAGCGACGTGACAGCAAGGCTGATGATGTTCAGGTCGGCGAGAAGACTCGGGTCGGTGTTGTCAAAGTTAAATGCGAGAACATACTGATGGACAAAAGCGCCGTTGGAGGCGAGGCGTTCTCCGACCCCCGTCGCCGAGTATTTGATAATTCCCTTTCCCCTCAAGTAGGAATCCGTTTCGTTGGCAATGAGGGAGCGCTGCTCGGCAAGATGGAGAAAAATGGGATACTTGGATAAAGGGAGCTTGTAACGAGGCTCAATCTTTTCAATCTGACCAATTTGATGGACGAGCCGGTACGATTCCGACGAAGGCTCGTATTGCCAGATCCGTCCTCCCTTGATGTCAATCGTTTCATTCTTGACAATCTCGTTGAGGACATGTTTGAGCAGATCTTTGTCCGTCTTGAAATGTTCCGATGCAAAGCTTTCGATCGTTCGGTAGAGGCGACGCTGATTCATAATCCCTGTCTGAGAATTCCTAATTCCATTGGACTTCGAACACTTTTAAGGCGGCTTGTTTTCCTTTGACGTTCATGGGCTCGAGTTCCCTGAGTCGAAACGCGTATGTTCCGGAAACAAACTTTGCCGAGAATTCGGAGATAAGGACCTGTCCCGCTTTCGCCGCGCTGCAGAGCCGCGCACCGAGGTTCACGTTGTCCCCGATCACGGTGAAATCCATCCGCTCATCGCTCCCCATGGCACCCATCACCATATCGCCCGTGTTGATGCCGATGCCGATGTTGAGAACGTTCGGGTCCTCCACGGTCGCATTGTCCCGCATTTCCTTTTGAATGTCGATCGCCGCACGCACGGCATTCTCCACCATCTTGTCGCCGACAAACACCGCCACAAGCTCATCGCCAACGTACTTGTCGATATCGCCCCCGTATTTTCGGACGATGGACGATTGCTTGGTAAGGCAATGGTTGAGCATCGTGACAACCCGCTCGGGAGAGACTTTTTCCGAGTAAGCGGTAAAGCCGCGAATGTCTGAAAAGAACACGGTGGCAGTTTTCCGCACACCACCCAGCTTCACCCCGCTCTGATCCGCCCGACGAACCGCATCGACGGTTCCTTGCGAAACAAATTTTTGCAGATGGAACCGTTCTCGCAAACCCTGCACCATTTCGTTGATGCGTCTGGCAAGGTTGCCGATCTCGTCTTTCGAGGTAACGTCTGCGTTGGCTGAGAGGTCGCCCCTGCCGACCCGCTGCGCCACACCTTCAATGAGTTGAACCGGCCGCACCACAACCGTTCGCATGAAATATCTCAGCGTCAGGTACACGAAAAAAAGTGTGATGGTTCCAATACTCGCAGACCGGACCTTGTTCGTCTGAATCGTGGCGGTAATCTCCCGCCTCGATTTGGCCACCTCGACTACTGCTCGTACCTGATGGTTCTTCCCATGGCACGTGTAACACCTGCCTTCATTGGGTAGCGGAGACAATCGAACCGTGTATTCATCGCCGTCCGCCCGAGTCTCGGTAAACTCAACGGTGTCTTTCTTGTCGACAACTGCCTGGTAGTACTGAGCCCGGTCGCGAGGCTT
>CAYIBG010000236.1:0-3360 GCA_964361365.1 uncultured Ignavibacteriaceae bacterium
CTCAGCAACTCTAGCAGGATGTCGTTGTTCGGGTTGATGTAAATATCCCTGTAGGGGACAAGTTTGATAGAAGCAAGGTTTAGGGTTCGAGTATAGGCCTGGTCATTCAGAGCAATGACGCCTTCGCTCAACCTCACACGGTTCGCTGAATCGTTGAATATGACCGATCCGGCGTGCGGTTTTCCGAAAACAACCACACCCGTCTTTTGCAAGGCTCGAAACAACATATCAACATTTGCTTTTCCCGGAGTGAATTCCATGAGTGGTATCATCACAACTTTCGCTCCAGCCTCCTTCAGTTTTTTCACAATGGAAAGGCAGTTTTCCAGGTATCCACTTAGATCGGTTGCTTGTGTATTGAACCAACAAGTGGCGACGTTGTGAAACTCGCCGTTTTGAACGTCTCTGCCCAAAAAAGCCGACGACAACTGATATACTCTTGAGTTGATGTAGTCATCTTCGAGAGCCCCGGATCGGAAAAGCAGTATCACTATAAGCAAGATTCCTCCGCTGCCGCCGGATAGAAGCACCGCCAAAAGCCTCCGTTTCGAAATGAAGAAAGAAGTAATGCGATTGGTTCTCTCACGAAATTCGGATTTGAAAAAATATTCAAGAAGTGATGGGAGCATTTTTTTATCATGCAGTTTTTGCAGCACATCTTGAAGAAGAGGAATTAACGCAATGATTGAGAGGGAAATGGACAGCCAGAATAACCAGGTCATTCGCAGGCTAAACTGATAAGCGTACGTCGGTACTCGAACTATATGATGGCCATTGACGACAATCGCCAGGAGTGCAAAAAGCAGGGATAAGGTGAAATATGCGAGTAAGTTTCGGTTTGTTTTGTCTTGGTTCGGATTCATGACTATTGCCTCAATAAGGTTGTTGGGTCGGTGTTGTCCAAAGTGTTTTGCGGATCCCGGGAATATGTCACTGAAACAGAAAACAACAGCCCGACGATGAGAGAAATGAGGAACAACAAAGCGAGTGTTGATATTCTGGGACGCAGACTGAATGACGAACCCTTGTTGGACATCGTCCACTGGTAATTGGGGTCAGAAATTTTTATCTCTTTGCCTTCTGACTCGGCGAGTAAAGATCTCCACCCCGCGTCAAATGAAGCGTTAAGGGCAATGCATTTATGAAAAAATCCCCGGCATTCTTCGCACGTCGAAATGTGTGTGAACAGGAAAGAGGATTCATTTTGACGCAGCTCGTTATCGAGCAGTTTGCTGATGAAAAGTTGATGCTCGGTGCATGTCATGGCTATTTCCTTTCCTCAAAGAATGGAGCTAATTTTTTCGCAAGAGCCTTGCGTGCCTTGAAAAGCCGGGATTCAATTGCGCTCAAGGAATGTCCCGTTATGGCGGCAATCTCATTGTATGAAAGTTTCTCAAACTGTCTTAAGACAAGAACTTCACGGTATTCCAGTTTCAATTCGTCGATGGAATTCATAATGAGGTCTCTTGATTCGCCTTCAATGAATTCTTCATGGGGGGTTCGCTCGTCGAAGACATTTTCTTCTTCGAGGTGCATTGTACCATTTCGTCGAGATTGCCTTAAGAACCCGTACACCTCATTCCGAGCGATCGTGAAGAGCCAATAGTAAAACAATCTAGGTGAATCAAGAGAGGTCATGCGCTGAAAGGCTTTGGTAAAGGTTAGTTGAACAATGTCTTCTGCCTGAGATGAATCCTGGAGTAATTTGAGGCAGAAAAGCTGCAACCGGACGCGGTATCGATCATACAGCTTCTGGAAAGCCTTTTGATCACCCGATAGATGGCTTCGGACTAGCTCTTCATCAGTCGATGAATTCATTCAACCCACGTCTTTCTTGAAACCTGTTGTATAAGATAAGATGCAAAACGAGGCACAAACTTGCTGAGAAAACGGTCGAGGGGATAGATAATGATAAATAATTAGCAATGCACACGGAATTCCTCTGAAATTCAACTGTTTCCCTTTTTCGCAATCTGTCGCTATATTCATCCACGATGCTCACCTCTGAGAACCTTTCCCGCGCACGCCCACTTTTTCCACACGTTTCAAAGGGCAAGATTTACCTGAACCACGCAGCAACGGCGCCGCTTTCCACTCCTGTTGTCGACGCCACGATTCAGTACCTGGAAAAGCGGTCGATCGGCGTGCTCGAGAATTTTCCTGAAGACATGAAAATGGTCACCGAGTTTCGATCGCTGGTTCAGCAGCTTATCAACGCTGAATCACCCGACCGCATTGCACTTGTTTGCAATACGTCCGAAGCCCTGAACATCGTTTCCACCGGCATCCAGTGGAAAACCGGCGACCGGATTCTTCTCAACACGGCTGAATTTCCCGCAAACGTGTACCCGTACCTCTATCTGAAAAAACACGGTGTTGAACTCGATTTTCTGAAAACAGAACAAGGGCGTCTGCCTTTTGACCTTGTGAAAAAGGCTCTTACGCCGCGGACGCGGCTTTTGGCATTGAGCGCGGTCCAATTCCTTTCCGGATATCGTGCAGACCTTGCTGCCCTTGGCGAATTGTGCAGATCGCGTGGAATTCTTTTTGTCGTCGATGCCATTCAGGCAGTGGGGGCCGTGCGGGTCGACGTGCAACGGATGAAAATCGACGCGTTAGCGGCAGGGTGTCAGAAATGGCAGCTCGGCCAACAAGGAACGGGGTTTCTGTACGTCACCGAAGAGCTCCAGCGCTCTATTCAGCAGCAACATGTCGGCTGGCTTTCACCTGCGGACCCGTGGAATTTCAGCAACTTCAGCCAGCCCCTTGCCTCCAGTGCCCGGCGGTATGAACCCGGCACGCTGAACATCCCCAGCCTCTGGGGCAGTCAGGCCGCCCTGAAAATGTTGCTGGAATTCGGGCTTGCGAACGTCGAACAGCACGTTCTCGGCATCACGCGTCTTCTGATACAGGAATTGCAGAAACTGGAAGGTATTGAGATTTATTCGCCAACTGATGACCATGAGCGGGCCGGAATTGTCACCGTGAAAACGGAGCCTATCCTTGACGCCAAGTTTGTTCTCGACGCCCTGTCGGCAAGAAACATTTCCATTTCCCTCAGAGAAGGCCTTCTGCGCTTCTCGCCCCACTTCTACAATTCTCCGGACGACATTCAACTGACAGTCGAAGCCTTGAAAGAGTGTTTTTCGGAACAGATTGCCGGTTAGCAATGCCCATTAAGATCTTCGTCACCGGCGGGACATTCGACAAGGAATATCACGAGCTCGACGGCAAGCTGTTTTTTAAAAAGACACACCTGGCTGAAATGCTGTCGCTCGGCCGAAGCAAAGTTGATGTGGACGTAAAAACATTGATGCTGATCGACAGCCTCGACATGACGGATGAACACCGGCAAGAAAT
>CAYIBG010000237.1:0-1880 GCA_964361365.1 uncultured Ignavibacteriaceae bacterium
GTAGGCTTCCCTGAATTCACCCGATGTTTCAATCCCGATTACTCGGGAAAGCTGCAACAGTATACAGCCGGATGCTCCACCATTGAGCTATCGCGGAATCTAGAGCACAAACGCTCACCAGCCTTGCGGCCAATGAGCGTTAGTCTCGTTGAAAATATATTCGATATTTGTCCGAAAGTCAAGAAACAACGCATAAGTTCTAGAGCAAGTAATATTGAATAGTAAATTGATGAGAGACAACTGGAACGGGTCTCACGGTTAACCAATCGTTCGGAACGAGCAAAAGGTCAAAATTCAATGCATCTCTGAAAAACCAACCTCGTTGCTGTTCCAGCAAGCCTCGCCCTTGCAAGGATTCTATGAGATACGAGAATTCAAGATTTCCCCATCTCGCTGAAGTCGAACCCGCCAACAAGATTTCCGTCCACGATGTTTGTGGGCTCCTTGACTGCTCCGAATTCCAGATGAAATTCTTATTGTGATAATCGTAGCGATAGGACCGTATCTGCGAACCGAATCTCAAGACGAGCCAGTCTTCCGCAGCGATTTCTATGCCCCCTCGAACGATGTGATTAAGGAACGTGTAGTCATTGTCCTGCTCATGAGAGCCTTTCCGCAGGATTTTGCCGTTCCCGAGGTCACGATCTTGTTCTGCCACAACCCACGTGCGGGTCTCGATCGGTTCAACCAGGTACTCAACGGCGAGCAACGTTGACGGCGATGTTCGCCAGCTTGCACCAACACCAAGATTGTAGGCTGTGATCTCCCCGGGATCACGAGGTATGCCGGCGATCGGGTAATTCGGAAGCTGAGGGATATCCTTCCAATTGGCGAGCGCTCTGAATCCTATATAAAAACGCTCTGAAAGCAGCATGCGAAAATTCAGCTGCATGTAAGAAGTTCGGCTTTCGTCGTGATTGATGACCGGAGGCTGCCCGGCGGGATAAAGGGCGGTTTGCGTCGTAAGAAGAGACGACTCTCCGACGAAGGCTTCGAACCTGCCCATTCCTGCAACTTGCACCATTGTTCCTACCCTAACATCTTTCACCTTTCCTCCAACGGTTAAGCTTGTTGCATCCGGATAGAGGAACTGAAGACCATCGACGCCTTTGATGTCCAGATACGCAAGCTGCGCGCCGAACGAAACCTCAGTCGAGGCTGTTTTCAATCCAAGCACACCAAAACCGATTTGAAACGGTTTGTTCGTCGCCTGAATCGACATCTCTCTCGGAGGAATGGTTGAACCGGTCGAGGTGTTTTCTGTCCGGCTTGTGGAACTCAACCGCTGGTAGTCACCGATGGCGGCCACACCAAACCCTCCGGTGCTGAACATCAGGGCTCCCTGGGTTTGAAGTCGGGAAGCAGACATCCTGTCAAAAGTCTTCGACGAGTAAGGTGAGCCTGATCTAAAATCAGATTGTCGGTCGTAGCTCCAGGTGCTTGTACGCGGTGAAAGAACAACCACACTCTGTGTTATCGAGGTGAGAGACGCCGGGTTTGTAAAAGCCTCTCTGATTTCATCACCCAAGGCGATTTCAATACCCCTCATTGCATGGAACTTTGAGGGATACGAAAAAAGACTTTGTTCGGACAAAACGGGGTATGTTTTGACGCTGATGATTTGAGCAGAGAGAGGAGTGATGCAAAGAACCATCCAAAAGCAGATCATTTTCTTCATGGTTTCTCCTTTGAAGATGATTTCTGACACTCAGAAGTTTGTCATTTGGACAATGAAAGTCAAGCTGACGTTTGACCGGAGATGAGAGTGTGCAAGGAAGAACGAGAACTATTCCCAATGTGGACTCGTTGATTTTCCCTCCATTTCAGACTATATTGACTTCACATTCTTTTTCTCGAGGAGACGACATGTTTAAAGGCGG
>CAYIBG010000237.1:1980-3340 GCA_964361365.1 uncultured Ignavibacteriaceae bacterium
CTTAACATCCCCGGACTCTGAAGTCGATGTTTACAGCTGAATCGATCGAGCGACTTGCAGAACACTTTGCCCAGCTGCCCGGCATCGGCAGGAAAACAGCGCACAGGCTCGCACTCTACGTGCTGAAAATGAGCGTGGACGATGTGGACTCACTCGCAGACGCCCTCGTCAAGGCTAAACGGAACGTGAAATACTGTACTATCTGCTCGAACATCACCGAGCGCGACCCCTGTGCAATCTGCGTCAATTCGAAGCGAGACCGGAATCTCATTTGCGTGGTGGAGGAACCCAACGATGTTGCGGCCATCGAGAAAACCAATGAATTCAAGGGTTTGTATCATGTGCTGGGTGGCTCGCTGTCTCCCCTGGACGGAATCGGACCCGAAGAGCTCAGGGTCAAAGAACTTCTGGCGCGGTTGAACAACGGCCACATCGATGAAGTGATTCTCGCGCTGAACCCGAATGTGGAGGGGGAGGCGACAACGATCTACCTGTCAAAACTCGTAAAGCCGTTCGGCATGAAAGTCACCAGAATCGCGCGCGGGCTTCCGGTGGGCTCCGACCTAGAATTCGCCGACGAAGCGACATTGGCGCGGGCTCTCGAGGGACGGGTCGCGGTGTGAAGCCGCTTCTCTGCTTTCTTGCAATCTTTTCATGCACATCCTGTGACCTGTTCAAAACGAGGGATCCTGATTCACCGACACAGTCCAGTTCAAGTTATGTCCCGCCCACGGAACCCTCAATTGTGTTTACCAATATGAGAAACGCGATCCGCGATTTGAACACGGTCAACTATCTGAAGTCTTTTGCGGATTCGTCGTCAGCCGGACGGAGTCTTCGCTTTGATCCAACGACGCAAGCCAGTTCCCGTTACGGCGGTGTCTTCCTGAATTGGACGAAACAGTCCGAACAGCAGTACTTTGAGAACATGAAATCGAAAGTGCCATCAGGCCGCACTGTTTCGCTGGAATTCCTGTCGCTGGTAGGAAGCCCCCAGGGCGATTCTTCACAGTACAATGCCACATACCAGTTGACGGTCCTGCATACCCAGCCGAATATCGCTAATCAGGTTCGAGGGCAGTCTCAGTTTTTTCTCATCACGGACCGTTCCCGCAACTGGGTCATCTGGCGATGGGTGGATGTTCAACAGAGTGCAAACGATTCCACGTGGAGCGACATCAAAGGAGCGTTTGGACAATAAGATGATACTGCAGAGCAAGACATCTGGTTCCCACGGTTTCGGCAGATTGACCGTTCTGCCTTTCATTGTTTTGCTTGTTTGCTGCAATCCCTTTGCACCGGGGTTGGATTCCAGCGAGGATCCGCTTACGTCGATCCTGGGCGACCCCAAGACGCCCGA
>CAYIBG010000238.1:0-3325 GCA_964361365.1 uncultured Ignavibacteriaceae bacterium
CACCGAGTCTTCGAAGCACACATCAGTTTGTCGCTGGATGAGGCGTCCGCACTGCGATTGTCATTGATTTTCAACCGTCAAAAAGGCGAAGCTCTCCGGCCTTTTTTCACAGAAGAAATGGATGACTCTGTTCGAATGGCCTTTCTCGAAAGTCCCCATGAGAGAGAAGTGGCGTCGTTGAGGAGTTACCTTCTGGGGCGGGAGCTCGCGCGAAAGGAAAAGTATCGGGATGCCATCGAGGCATTTTCGAGGAAGGAAGAAATGGAAATGCCGGTTCTCGATTTCCTGCGAAAGCAGAGGCTCGGGCAGCTCTACTTCAAAGTCGGAGAGTTTCAAAAAGCGAAACTCAGCTTCTGGGACTCGCTCAATGAAATTACAAACGAAGCATATTTCATCGAGACCGAAGAGTGGTTGAAACGATGCGATTGGATGGAAGAACACGCAGTGAAACCGAATTTGTAAAACGTTGATTTTCCTTCCTTTTTTGGCTTAATTGACTCCGCAGTTTCTATCATCGAATCAGGAGAATTCCATGAAAACGACGATTATAGATGTATGGGCTCGTGAGATATTAGATTCAAGGGGCAATCCGACCGTTGAAGTCGAGGTTGAGCTTGAAGACGGAACCGTGTCACGGGCGGCCGTGCCGAGCGGCGCCTCAACCGGTGAAAACGAAGCGGTAGAGTTGAGGGATGGCGACAAGGCGAGATACAACGGCAAAGGTGTTCTGAAAGCGGTTGAAAATGTGAACACAGCTTTGTCGGAAGAAGTGGTGGGGTTCGACGCGCTGGATCAGGTGGGCGTGGACAAGATGATGCTGCAGCTGGACGGGACTCCGAACAAAAGTAAACTTGGAGCAAACGCTATCCTTGGTGTTTCGCTCGCCGTCGCGAAGGCGGCCGCACAATCCAGGCACATGCCGCTTTACCGCTACATCGGAGGTACCAACGCCCGCGTGCTGCCCGTTCCACTCATGAACATCCTGAATGGCGGCAGTCACGCCGACAACAACGTGGATTTCCAGGAGTTCATGATCATGCCCATCGACGCCCCGAGTTTTGCCGAGGCGCTTCGCATGGGCGCGGAGGTGTTCCACTCGCTCAAATCCGTTTTGCACAAGAAAGGGTACAACACAGCCGTGGGCGATGAGGGCGGCTTTGCGCCGAACCTGAAATCGAATGAAGAGGCGCTCGATGTCATTCTTGAAGCGATTCAAAAAGCGAATTACAAACCGGGTGAACAGGTTTATATTGCACTCGACCCGGCGGCAAGCGAATTCTATGACAAAGAGAAAAAGCGCTACGTGTTTTCCAAATCCGACAAATCGGAAAAAACCTCGGAGCAAATGGTGAAGTACTGGGAAGCGTGGACAAAGAAATACCCGATCGCCTCACTCGAGGACGGGATGTCCGAAAACGACTGGGAAGGGTGGAAATTGCTCACCGACACTGTCGGGAAACGCGTGCAGCTTGTCGGAGACGATGTATTTGTCACGAATGTCGATTACCTCTCAAAGGGGATTGACATGGGAGTTGCGAACTCGATACTTGTGAAAGTGAATCAGATTGGGACCCTGACCGAAACACTCGATGCCATCGAAATGGCCAAGCGGGCAAAATATACGACCGTTCTGAGCCATCGTTCGGGCGAAACAGAGGACACGACCATCGCCGATATTGCAGTGGCAACGAATGCTGCACAGATCAAAACAGGCTCCGCAAGTCGGACAGATCGTATCGCAAAGTACAACCAGTTGTTGCGCATCGAAGAAGAACTCGGCACCAACGGGTATTATGCGGGGTTTGGGGCGTTGAATGTGGAGATTGACTGAAGCAAGGCAAGACGATTCAATTCCAAAGCCGACTCGCAAGGGTCGGCTTTTTTGTTTATGGGAGGCGAATCGCCTCATGAACGTGTGCACACTGTAGGGACGTATGGCCATACGTCCCTACAGTGGCGATTCATCTCCATGAGTTGTTACCTCATTTCGTTTGTACTCCTTAGAGGGTTTTCTACGTCATCATCTGTGTATAGCGACGGAGTAGGTAAATTACCTAATCCGAGTTGTAGGTAATTTACCTAGTGTCTTGCAGAGAGCGCACTTGCAGTTGTCTTTGCGAGTGTTTACTTTTTCATCATTACCTTTGTGCAGGTCCGTCCGCCGAGCTACCACCGCTTCAGGGAAGGCATCATGTATCACATGGTTTCAAAGTTTTTTCTGTTAACCGTAATTCTGGTCTGCAACAGCTTCGCCCAAGTCATTATCCGCGAAAGAATTCAAATTCAGCCGACGCCTCGTCTGACAACCACATCTACAACTTCGTCGGTGTCCTATCTGTCTCCTCCTACATTCCTGACTCCGGCGTTCGGTCCTCCACAAGTAGCCCTGCCAAGCAGCGTTACCGTTGAAGGGACGATCAATTTCGCACCGAGCCAACTTGAGCCCCGACAATGGGTTCTGTTACGCTTGACGGGCGTTGGTCCCGCAGCCATTGAGCTTCACTATATCGAGAAGACAGTAGGCGGACAACTGATCGAGCGGAAGGGCACGTTTTCAGGACCTGTCGGAGTGTGCGGCAGCGCAGTACCTCATCTCCAAACCTTTGACGGGTCGCTTGGAGGTTCATCGTTCCAGTTCAACAATTCAGGCAACCAGGTCATTTACACACTGACGGGAGGCGTAAGACAGGGTCCTCAAAGTTTCACGGTGCCAGTGCCGGCGACAGTGACTTCGAGTGCAAGTGCACAACCCGGCTTCGCACTCGCTCAATGGGCTATCGGTTCTTCGCAGGATTCACTGATAGGCGGTGAAACGGGAACACTAACCATCACGGCGCTCGCTGCCAGCGGAGACCAATATTTTGTGTGTACAACGTCGAACGCAGATGCCACCGTCACGGTGAGCATCCAGGCACAGGGAGAGTATGCCTTTTTGAGAGGTCCTGACGGCAAGGAAGGTTCATCTATTATAATACCATTTCTTTCGGGAGACGGCTTTTCTGCGGTGAAGACATGTAGCGTGGTCTTGGATGAAACCAGGGGATCCATCCCCGGCGGGAGGGATGTTGCAACGGTTACTGTTACGGGAGGCCCTACTGCCACGAAACAAATTGTGCTGAGGAGGGCGCTGGATCATTTCTTTGTCGAAATGGGTCCGCCTGATGTGGACTTTGGCTCGACATCGTTTGTTTTCGTAACTGCGGCGAATGTCTATGGGAATGAGGTGGAGCTGTCTGACGAGACGATGATAGGATTGACCATCGACCAGCAACAATATGGAACGTTTATCGACCTGGAGGGCAATGAACGGGATACAGTCGATGTA
>CAYIBG010000239.1:0-1485 GCA_964361365.1 uncultured Ignavibacteriaceae bacterium
GTGAACGCTCAGGATGTTACAACGACGCTTGTTTCATGGTCGACGGGAAGAAACGAGCTCATATCGCCGACCATAAAGCTCGGCACGGCATATTTCTTCGACATGCTTGGGGGCAGGTTCGCACCCACGGTCGATGTCGATATCAGGTTTGAAAACCGCAGGTTCGCTTCCATTGCCCACATCGGCCCTATCAGCTTCGACCCGCACGTTGGCCTCGAATACGAGCTCGGCGGCCTGGCCGCACTGCGACTGGGATACAACGATGTCAAGCAGGTGAGTTTTGGAGCAGGGGTGCATCTTCGCAGGCTCGACATCGATTACTCGTTTGCCCGTGTTCAAAACAGAGAGCTGGGCGACACCCACCGCATTTCCCTGCGCCTTATTTTCCAGGAAGACCGGTTTGCGCGTGGCCCCGAGTAATTCCTAGAACACCCACCTAAGTCACAGTTCATCGTTCCCCTGCTTCGCCGAAAGCGAAACGAAGCCTTTGTCCCCTTCTTAAGAGTCCACACGCAGAACCAGTTTGGCCCCCGGCCGGCTTCGTCGACTTCGTGGAATTTCTTCGCAGAAAGTCGATGCAGGATGTCCATAAACAAAAAAGCCCCGCTCTGCGGGGCTTCCATGGTGAAACGTTCGAAGCTATTTGCTCGTCATGACAAACACGCCGTTCCACTCCTCCGGCGGCGCGTGAAGCTGGTACAACCCTGCCCGTTCAGCGTAGATCTGTGCGACATGGCATTTCGGGTCCAGCTGATAGGCCTGGTTGAAATACGCGATCGCCTCGTCCCACTTGCGTTGCCGATAGAGTTTCAAGCCTTCGTGGTGTAATTCCAGGGATTGCTTCTCGTGATCCGACATCTGCAAGGCTGCCGTGCCAAGCAGCTCAAACACCTTTACGGGCTCAGTTTTCCCCTTCACTTGAAGCAGGTCGAGCTCACGCACGACAACTTTACTCTTTACTTGAGAGTATGTGGCATCGCTAATCATGATGCTCGAGTGGTATTGCTTGTTGGCTCCCTCCATGCGCGATGCGAGGTTGACGCTGTCGCCGATAACGGTGTAGTCAAACCGATCCTTTCCACCGATGTTCCCGACAATCATATTACCCGTATTCACTCCGCAGCGGCAGCTTAACTCCGGCTTGCCTTCTTTTTTCCATTTCGGGCGGAGCTCAGTGAGTCGTTTTTGCATTTCGAGGGCGGCCACACAACCCCTGTAGGCATGGTCCTTTTGAGGCAGCGGCGCGCCCCAGAAGGCAATAATGGCATCCCCGACATATTTGTCCAAGGTGCCGTCTGTTTTCAGGACGATACTGGTCATTTCTTCCAGATACTCGTTGAGTAATTCCACGAGGCCCTCGGGTTGCTTGAACGATTCGGAAACAGTCGTGAAATTGGCAATGTCTGAAAAGAACACAGTCAGCTCACGGCGGTCGCCGCCAAGGCGGGCTTTGTCGGGATCGGTTGCGAGAATATTGACAACGGC
>CAYIBG010000239.1:1585-3278 GCA_964361365.1 uncultured Ignavibacteriaceae bacterium
ATTTTGCCCTTGAGACGTTTCATCAGATCTTCATCGAACAAGTCCAAATCCTCGCCTATTTCAATCTCTTCTTTTGTTTTGAAGCCGGCGTCGTCTATCACTTGTGAAAATTTTTCATACCGGAATGTTTCATTCGGGCCGTAGTAGCTCAGCAAAAAAGTCTGCTGATCGTATTTGGGGACCTGCCGGTCGCGGATCACGAAAAAATCTTCGGCTAATTTCGGGCGGGTCATCGGTGGCAAGGGAGGCTTGAAGTGCCTGTTCAGAGCCGAAAAAGCAAACGTGGGGGCCAGGTTGTCTCCGACCGTTATCATCGGGAGGTAGCGCCGGCACACCCCATCGCGGTCCTTGAAGATATCCACCATGCCGATGTTCTTATCCACATCAAAAAACACGTTGCCGAAGTTCTGCTCAACGGACCTTACTTCATACTTTTCCGTCGAAGCTCCCGTGGGGACTTTTGTCGCGAGAATGACGTTGTCGTACTTCTTCAAGACTTCGCGTAAGGCGGAGTCGCCCGGTGCTGCATTCTGGAATTCAATATCGAATGCGACCACCCGCACACCGGCGCGCATAAGATTTTCAATGAGATGAGCGTAATAGTTTCGGGGGAAAGGGAAACGGTCAGGCATGGACTTCAAATCGTCGTCCGAAATTCCGACGATGACGACATCTTTCTCGAGTTTATTCCCGTAAAGATTGGACGATTCGTACCGATCCTGGTATCGATAATCAATCGTCAAAAGGTCGACGTTTTTGAGGAAGGTGATTTCTTCGAAAAGATATTCCTGGGTGACGAGGAGGACGAACAGGCCGATTCCCAGGCCGATCCCCAGTTTTTTGAGGAGCGGAAGCCACTTTTTCTTGAAGTCGTACGAAGCCATATCCGCCGTCAGAAGTTGAAGCGGTAAATCAGACTGGCGATCATGTCGTCAGCAAATCCGGAATTCTTGATGTAGTCTACCTGCAGGATGAAATTGTGGCGTTCTTTGTAAACATAGTCAGCCCCCACCTGGACGTTGACGCGGCTGATAGCTCCGAAGGCAGGGCTTACGAGTCCGATAAGGCGAAGCTGGTCGTCCAGCATGCGATACTGCGCTCCGGCCGTGAGAATAGTGTAGTTAAATTCCGCAGTGGAAAGAACGCTATCCTTGTTGTCGGTGCGGAAAAGCTGGAGTTCATTTTTGTTCTTGCTGTAGAGAATCCCTAATGTCGTCTGTAACGGCATATCGGAGAAATACGAAGTCAAAGCGGTCTGGACAAACATGTTCTGCTGGTTTTGCTTCTTGTAAGTGTTGTCTTTCCTGTCCGCCAGGCTGAAACTGAGCGATGCCGTGTGCCGCATTCCCGCTTGAAAGTCGTAGTTGCTCGCAAAGAGGTAACGGCTCGTCAACTCGTCCGCAGAACTTGTGACAGAGGAACTGTCGGGACGGCTGATAAGGGCATCACGTGTTCTCTGGTCGAGGCCTGCTTTTCGCCCGAACTGCCCGTACCCGATTTGGAATGTCGGAATGTTCACGCCCGGGTTGATCGTGATTGACCCGTTCATGTTGAGATACTTCGTTGTGACTTCCTTCGTACTCGCTGTGTTGTCCTGTTTCTGCTCATAGGACACGCTTGCGAGCACCCGGCTGCTGAACAACCTGATGTAATCGGAAGCGAGAATACCCTGCAAATCCGTTTGAAGGAACTC
>CAYIBG010000240.1:0-3266 GCA_964361365.1 uncultured Ignavibacteriaceae bacterium
AAGAAAACGAAACTCGCTTCGGCAAGCTTGAACAGCTGATGGAGGCGAGCAAGATTATCAATTCCACGTTGAATCTTGACAAACTGTTGAGCGTCATCCTTGAAGCCGCGACACTGAGCCTGGAAGCAGACCGAGGGACTCTTTACCTTGTCGATGATCTCAAGCAGGAGCTCTGGTCAAAAGTAGCACAAGGGAACGATATGGTGGAGATCAGGCTTCCGGTGGGGAAAGGGATTTCGGGACATGTGGCGAAAACGGGAGAAATAATAAACATCCCGGATGCCTACAGCGACCCTCGATTTAATCCCGAAGTCGACAAAAGAACCGGGTATCGCACGAGGAATATGCTTTGCATGCCGATGAAGAACAAGGACAGCAAGATCATCGGCGTGTTCCAACTCTTAAATAAGAAGAATGCCGCTTTCGAAAAGAGCGATGAGCAGTATATCGATGCTCTTTCTGCGCACGCATCCGTTGCCATTGAAAATGCCCGACTCGCTCAGGAAATGGTCCAGAGTGAGCGTCTATCGGCCGTAGGAAGAATGGCCAGCACGATTATCCACGACATCAAGAACCCCATGGGAACTTTGCGGGTATACGCCCAGGTGATGAAGAAGAAGTCGGGAAATGAGGAAGCCGGCAAATTGGCCGATGAAATGATCCATCAAGTTGACAGGTTCGTCAACATGGCCCAGGAAATCCTCGATTTCAGCAAAGGCCAGAGTTCCATGAACATTCAAGAGTTGGATTTTGCAGAGGTGATGAACAGTGTTTTGGATTTCATCCAGAAAGACCTAGAGAAGAACAAGGTGGAGCTCGTCCGGAAAACCGGCTTTACCGGTAAGGTCAAGATGGACCAGGATAAGATAGTGCGCGTGTTCTACAACATCGCCAGCAATGCCCGCGACGCCATGCCGCAAGGGGGGTCGCTTACGGTGATAACGGAAAAACATAACGATTTCGTCAAAATCGATTTCAAGGATTCGGGGACAGGGATGCCGGAAGAAGTGAAAAGAAGAATTTTCGAGCCGTTCATGACTTTCGGGAAGAAGCATGGGACCGGCCTCGGCATGTCCATCGTGAAGAAAGTGATCGATGACCACAAGGGAAGAATTGATATCGAAAGCGAAATGGGAAAAGGAACAACCATCCACGTCTATCTTCCGCTTTCCTGAAGAGTTTCCGCACTCGTTCCTCGCTGCAAGTTCTTTCCGCTTTTCTAAATCTTTTTAAGTCCGAACTGAACTTCTCACAATCAGGAGATACTATGAAACAGTCATTTCGCGAGAAGCTTGCGAGGTGGAGAGAGATCTTTTTTGCGCAGAAATATCGATTTGACCTTGGCCAATCCTTCATGGTGGCGGCGAATTTCATGCTGCTTCTCATCACAGCCAGTGACAAACTGCAGATCTTTCTTGGAATCCCGCGGTTGCGGTCCATGCTTATTCTCATCGTCCCACTCGGGTTCCTCTCTGTTTGGTTCTTTGGGTATTTCATGGACAGAATTGTGCGCGCGGGGCAAATGGCCGAGCGTCAGGCCATGAAGCGGAGCGAGGTTTGGGTGCTGCACAACGCACAAATGGACCGGATGGAGAAGGAACTCGGCAACCTCCGAGGCCTATTGACGACACAAAGGGGCAAGAAACCCAGGAAATAAGAAAACTCCTGGTGGAAATCCAGGAGTTTTTTTGAGAGGAGATTCTTTCTTCTAACGGGCGATACCCAGCGACACCGAAATCACAACCCACACGAGCCACAGGCCAAAGGCAACGCCCATCCCTGCTCCTGTGCCCTTTCCCGAGAGCTTGCTCAAACCGATGCCCAAAACAGCCGCTTGCCAGATGGAAAACGCATTGGCGGCCGACATATATTTGTGCATGTCGTTCGTTGGGTCGTAGTCGGAAAGCACTGCAAGAGCTGCGCTGGGTGAGGCGTACATCGTGTTCATTCCTACGATCAGGAGCGTCGTGATCAGCGCTCCAAGTAGGCCAACCCACGAAGACATTCCATAAACCTCCAGATATTTTCCATATCCAGCAGAAGCCTTCAGCCCGAACTTCCCGGCAAGCCAAAGAAACAAGGCAGACCCGAAGAAATAGACACAGATATAGACAAGAGAACCGATTGTTCCAAACGCTATGAACATTCCCGGTCCCATATTCTGCATGCCTTCAATCTGCTGATCCGCTAGCTGTTGTGTCATTCTCCCCGATTCAACCGCTTTCTGCAATGATTTCGCCTGGGCATCGACGATTTGTGCTTTCAGCGTCTCGTTCGTCACAAGCAAATAAGTAATTAGAACTGAAATCGCAAAGATTGCGAGAAACGGAAAAAGCCAGGCGCTTGCCTTCCCGGGAGAAGAGCTAATGCCTTCGAAGGCTTCAGATGGAGACGTGAAAATGTTCACCAGTTTGCTCATCATCGAGTTTTGTGGTGCATTGCTTTGCTGTTCTTGCATGTAATCCTCCCTTTGTTTGGCCAAGAGTTCAAGAAGAAAAATCGAAAAAAGATACATAATTGTCCGGGGAAATGGAAGCGCTGGTAGTGGTGCCCCTTCATAATGCACCACTACCGAAGCGCTTTGTCCGTTGACATTCGAGTTATTAATGGATATATTCGGTGCTTGAGGGGAGCACAAAATATCTCCGTCCTCACAACTCCTTAACACACTCCATGGAAGTCGAAACCGCGGAATACGATTTCGCGTGTCTCCGTGCCTGTGGATGCGTATTTCCTATGAAAATGACCTCCTGGTATGGCTGAGATAGACGAACAACGTAAAAAAGTCGAAGAGCTGAAGAAGAAGATCCTCGAACAGAAGAGGAAGACCGAAGGCTCTTCTGACGACGATAAGAAAAAGAAAGAAGACGACGAGGCTCGCCATAAGGCCGAGGAGGAGCGGAAGAGGGCAGAGGAAGAAAGCCGCAGGAGGGCTGCAGAGGAGGCGCGTCGGAAGACCGAGGAAGAGGCGATTCAGAAAGCCGAAGAGGAGGCGAAGAAGAAGGCCGAAGAAGCTGGAAGGATGAAGCAGGAGGAAGATCGCCGAAAAGCTCTTGAGGAGGCGAAGCGTCAAGCCGAACTCATTGGAAAGAAGAAGGCTGAGGAGGAGGCCCGCAGGAAAAAGGAGGAAGAGGAGCGAAGACGTCGCGAAGCGGAAGAGCGTAGAAAAGCGGAGGAATCAGAAAGAGCCGAAAAAGCTGAGAGAGAGAAAGAGGAACAGCTTCAGGTCTCTATTCAGGCTTATGCGAAGGTGCTCAAACAGGGAT
>CAYIBG010000241.1:0-3252 GCA_964361365.1 uncultured Ignavibacteriaceae bacterium
CGTCAAGAGCGTCTGAGCCTTGCTGGATCATTTCCATGGCCTTTGCCGTGGCCTGGAGACCGTTTGCGCTCGAAATAACAAGTGGCTTGATTGCAGAACGTGTCGTCCCGGATTGTTGAAATGCACCGGCACTCTCACCGATGACAGCCGACATTCCCGCGGCCGCTGTCGTGCGAATGAAGTCCCGCCTGTTCATTGAGTTATCCATGTGAGTTCTCCGTATGGTGGATTATGGGTTCGATTTCATTTTTTCATGAATTCCGCCGAATACTCTCACCGACGGCAAATACTTTTTTGCAATCTTTGCGACAACCGTATAGTTCGGGTCGACAACCTGGACAACATCGACTTCCCCCACCTGTGAGCAAAGTTGGTACGCATCCATTTGATCCATCGAAAACTCGTCGACGAGCCATCCTATCATCTCCTTGTAGGCGATTCGAAGCGCGTCCTCGAGCGGCCTGTACGACCCCGTGGTCATGATGTATTCATCGTTCTCAATTCTCGGCCAGCTGATCAGCTTTTTCTTTATCACATCCACTCGTATTTTGACATTCAGAGCGGATTCCACGGCTGTACCGATGATCTCTCCTTCCCCCTGCGCTAGGTGTCCGTCGCCGATCTGAAGAAGCGCTCCCTCGACATTGACGGGGAGATAGACCGTCGCGCCTTTCTTGATCATGTAGGCATCCATGTTGCCGCCGTAGGCCTCGGGAGTGACCGTCCAGCGTGCTTCTCCCCTTTGAGGAGCGACGGCGATGCATCCGAGGAATGGGTTCATGGGAATCTCAAAAATCCTCGTACCGAGTTTCGTGCTTACCGTTCTTTTTTTCCTGTCGACCGAATACCACCAAACTTTTTCGGGGAGGGGTTGATTGAGAATCGCCGTATAGTCTGTTCCCGTTAGCGCGCCAAAACCCGGGTAATTACTGCTGATCGCATACTCACGCGACGGTTCCAGTTCCAGGATGTGAACAGCAAGGACATCTCCTGGCTGTGCACCCTCAACGTAGAATGGGCCGGTCTGCGGGTTGTCGTGGCCGAGGGGCGCTACTTGCGAAGGAATATCGGACGGTTTTTTCACCGCGCCGTCATAACAATCTTCTGTCCACGTATCAAGCACAGTCCCCGGCTTGAGTTTCAGGACAGGAGGATGCCCTCCAAACGTGTACTTCAGTTCGTCGTGCTTTGGAATGTATTTGACAGACTGGCTGAACGAGACTGCTGAGATGATGCAGCTTGCGGTGAGAATCTTAAGACACATAGTTCAACCTTTTGATGAATATTTCGTGAGAAGAAACGTCTTGAGATCCTCGAAGGAACCAAAGAACTTTGTCACGCATCCCAGAACCCATCCTGGAATGTCCTGCCGTTTCATTTCCGTCACAAGATACACAGGTTTTCGGAAAAACTTCGCGATGGTTACTTCACCTTTTGTCCCCGCTCCTTTTTGGGCGCTTTCGTCCCACAAACAGACGACATAATCGGACTTATGAGCGATTTCTTTTGTGTCCAGGTCGACAACTCCCTTCAGCAGTTTGCCGAATTCCTCGACATTATCAAACTTCAAAGCGCGGATATTCCCGTTTCCTCGTTTCCGGGCTAAGTAGCGTTCGCTTTCACTGTTTGGGTTGAAAACGGAGTGTCCGAGGTTTTCCTCTATCCAGATCTCAAGGGCACTTCGCCAGTCTGCCCCCTCTTTTTCTGCATATTCCATCCCGCCAGAGAGATAGGCTCTACGCTTCGTTTGCCTCACACGCCTTCCTCAGGAATGTCGCCGTGTGCATGATGCTCACCGGAAGTCCGTGTTTTTCGAGTCCCCGCTGAATTTGCACCATGCAGCCCGGATTTCCGGTTACGAGAATATCGGGTGAAATAGATTCCACGTGATGAACCTTGCGGTCGAGAAGTTTCATCGCATCGTCATGCCGGACGATGTTATAGATCCCGGCACTTCCGCAGCACCAACTCGATTCCGGCAATTCAACGAACTCGATGCCCGGAATTGACTGCAGCAAGGCTCGCGGCTCGCGGCTGATTCGCTGCGTATGGACGAGATGGCATGCGTCGTGGTATGTCACTCGCTTGCCCGCAAGGGATTTGAGAAAATGATTTTGATTCTTCGGAGCCCGAAGTCCGATTGAAGCAAGAAACTCCGTTATATCGACGGTTTTTTGAGACACCTGGGCAGCAAGCCTGGCCAACTCGGAGTCGTCTTCAAACAGATGAGCGTATTCCTTCATGAAAGCACCGCAGCCTGCGGAATTCATAACTATGAACTCAATCGAAGGGTCGCTGAATTCCTCGATCGTGCCCCGAGCCATTCGTCGGGCAGCCGCCCTGTCTCCATAATGTGCTTGAAGCGACCCGCAGCAGCCTTGCTCCTTCGGAACCTTGACTTCGCAGCCATGCATTAACAACAGCTGGATCGTGTCCATATTGACGTCTGAGAAAGCGACGTCCATGATGCAACCCGTCAGAAATGCCACGCGGTAACGCGGCTTCTCCGGTGGAGAAATGGTTTCGGCCAGCACGTCTGATGAAAAGCTGCCGGATATTTTCGGCGAGAGAAACTGAACCTCATGCAGTTTCCTTGAAACGAGCTTGAGTATCCCGCTTTTCTGGAAAAACCATTGCAAGCCAGACCGCTCGAAGAGCCGCAAGAAAATTGCAAGAATCTTGAGCCGTTTCTGGCGGGTGAAAAACCAATCGAGCAAAATACGCTGGGTCAGTCGCGAAAGAAAAGGTTCGTATTTTCCGGTAAAGATTTGGGCTCTCGCCGCCTCGACAAGCGAACCGTACTTGATTCCTGCCGGACAGACCGTCTCGCATGCCTGGCAATCGAGGCAAAAATTCATTTCATCGATGAAACCGTCTGTTATGGCGAGGTCGCCCTCCGTCACGGCCTTCATAAGGCGAATTCTGCCGCGCGGAGACGATTTCTCGAGACCTGTCAAAGCAAATGTGGGGCAATGCGGCAAGCAAAGGCCGCAATGCATGCAATTCGTGATGATATCGTAACTGGGAACATCCTGGCCGTGGAATCCCGAAACGACCTGAGGAAGAGCCAGAGTCGATGAATCGAGCGTCATGCAGATTTTTTCTTGAAAGGCAGAAGTAGTATGGCGCCGGCTGCAAAACCCCCGATGTGTGCCCACCACGCAACTCCCCCCATGCCGGCTGTTTCGAAGCCCAGGGATATCAACCCGTTAAAGAACTGCAGAATGAACCACATGCCGAGCACAACGATGG
>CAYIBG010000242.1:0-3218 GCA_964361365.1 uncultured Ignavibacteriaceae bacterium
ATGATCAACGGACTCGGCGTGCTTGGCTGGGGCGTGGGAGGCATCGAAGCAGAAGCGGCTATGCTCGGCCAGTCGATTTCGATGTTGATTCCGCAGGTTGTCGGGTTCAAACTTCACGGGACTTTGAGACCCGGTGCGACAGCTACGGATTTGGTTCTGACCGTCACTCAAATCCTCCGCAAAAAAGGCGTGGTCGGAAAATTCGTCGAGTTCTACGGTTCAGGACTGTCATCGCTCAGCCTGGCAGACAGAGCCACGATCGGCAACATGGCTCCCGAGTACGGCGCAACAATGGGATTTTTTCCGGTCGATAATGAAACATTGAACTACCTCAGATTCACTGGACGCAGCGAAGACAACGTCAAACTGGTCGAAACATACTGCAAAGAACAGGGCTTATTCCATTCGAATGATTCACCGGAGCCGCAGTTCAGCGATGTGCTCGAACTTGATTTAGCTACTGTGGAACCCAGCCTTGCCGGGCCCAAGCGTCCGCAAGACCGGGTGCCGCTCAGCTCGGCATGGAAATCCTACCGCCGCGCCCTCGTGGATGCTCTGACAAACAAAGGTGTTGCCGTGGACAGTCAGTCGGCGACACAATGGATTGACGAGAAGCCGGGCACCAACCCATCAAAATCGTTTGATCAGGTTCTTAAAACAGTCCCTGTTCGAAAGAACGGCTCGCAGTTCGAACTTGGCCACGGCGCTGTTGTTATCGCGGCGATTACAAGCTGCACGAACACCTCAAACCCGCAGGTGATGGTGGCGGCAGGACTCCTGGCAAAGAAAGCCGTGGAACGAGGGCTGAGCACCAAGCCCTGGGTGAAAACAAGCCTTGCACCGGGGTCAAAAGTTGTCACGGATTACCTGAATGAAGCGAAGCTCACTGAACCTTTGAATAAACTCGGATTCAACCTTGTAGGATACGGCTGCACGACTTGCATCGGCAACAGCGGACCGCTTCCTGAGCCAATCGCCAAGGCGATCCAAGACAACGATTTCGTGGCTGTCTCCGTCCTTTCAGGGAACAGAAACTTTGAGGGCCGCATCAATTCTCATGTGCGCGCAAACTACCTTGCTTCTCCTCCTCTTGTGGTTGCTTACGCGCTCGCTGGAACCATGGACATCGACCTCGTAACACAGCCGCTCGGAACAGACAAAAATGGAAAGCTGGTTTACCTCAAAGACATCTGGCCGTCTCCGGAAGAAGTAGAAACAACGATTCGCACATGCGTGAAGTCCGAGATGTTTGTTCGGCAATACTCGAATGTTTTTGTTGGAGATGATCGCTGGAAGGAATTACCGGTGCCCAAAGGCGCTCGTTATGAATGGGTGGAAAACTCTACGTACGTCAAAGCTCCTCCCTACTTCGAAAACCTGCCGATGGAGCCAAAACCTTTGCAGGATATTCACAGCGCACGCGTGCTTGCATTCCTCGGCGACTCCGTGACGACCGATCATATTTCCCCCGCAGGATCCATTGCCGAAAAGAGTCCCGCTGGTCACTATTTGATTTCCAATGGTGTCGCCAAAAAGGATTTCAACTCGTACGGCTCAAGGCGCGGGAATCACGAGGTGATGATGCGGGGAACATTTGCCAACATTCGGCTCCGCAATCTCATGGCACCCGGAACAGAAGGAGGCTGGACCATCCATCCATCATCCAAGGAGCCGATGTTCATTTACGACGCCGCCATGAAATACAAATCCGAAGGCATTCCGCTGGTTATTTTAGCAGGAAAAGAATATGGATCGGGTTCATCGCGAGATTGGGCGGCCAAAGGGCCGTTTTTGCTCGGCGTCCGGGCGGCTATTGCCGAAAGCTTTGAAAGAATCCATCGTAGCAACCTTGTCGGCATGGGCGTCCTACCGCTCCAGTACGAAGAAGGCCAGACTGCCAAGTCACTCGGACTAACAGGATTCGAAACGTTTGAAATCGAAGGAATCGCCTCAGACCTGCGCCCCGGGAAAAAAATGAAGGTAACGGCCAAATTTAATGATGGCTCGGTCAAATCGTTTACTGCGGTCTGCAGGATTGACACTCCGAACGAAGTTGATTATTATAAGCACGGAGGGATTTTGCAATACGTGCTGAGGATGCTTTTGAAACAATAATGGCCGACTGAGAGTCGGCCTCTACGCGAGGATTAAATGCCCATCTACGATTATCGTTGTAACCACTGCGGCGGACTCTACGACGTGTACCACAAGGTCCGTGAGATCCAGGAAGATGTCATCTGCCCTTCCTGCTCCTCACGCGACCATCGGAAGCTCATGTCGGTTCCCAATGTGGGTGTTGCGTCTGCCGCATCCAAGAAAGCCGACTCCTGCTCGATGGGCGATGCCTGTTGCGGCGGAGTGTGCAGTGTGAACTGACCTTCCGAAGGTTATCCCGAAATAACATGCCCTTCGGAAGGTTTACGCTGCGAGAATAGCAACCTGAACAACTTGTCGGCTCTCCGCTACCCCAGCCTCTTTTGAAACCGCAACACACTCAGCGATAAAATCGTCACTCCGAAAACGAGAAGTGCCAGCGCTTGCGGCCAGAGTGTTTCGATTCCAACACCTTTGAGGAAAAGTCCGCGGATGATTTCAAGGAAATACCGGAGCGGAATGATGTATGTGATCGCCTGGATAATCTTCGGCATATTCTCGATGGGAAAGGTGAAACCGGACAAGAAAATCATGGGGAAGAAAATGAAAAACTGCGCCGTCATCATGGCTTGCTGCTGGGTGTGAGAGATCGTGGAGACAAACAGGCCCAGCCCCAGCGTTGTGAGAATAAACAATCCTGCCAGGCCGAAAAGCAGCGGAATACTTCCTTTGAGGGGAATACCGAACAGGTTCACAGCCACGCCAAGCACAAGTATCACATCGATAAACCCAATAATCACAAACGGAAGCAGCTTGCCGAGGATCAACTGGTGCGGCTTGATCGGTGTGACGAGCAGCTGTTCCATCGTGCCGATTTCTTTTTCCCGCACAATTCCGGCAGAGGTGAAGGTGGTGGTAATGATCATGAGAATCATGGCCACCACTCCCGGCACCATGTAGTTTGCGCTGCGAAGGTCGGGGTTAAACCAGACACGCGTTTCCACTTTCAACTGAGGCGGCGCCAACCCCCCGCTCGTTTTCAAAAGCTGATTCAACAAAATGCTCTGTGAATATCCTGCCGTAATCTGACTGGCATACCCCAGACTGATGTTCGCCGTGTTTGC
>CAYIBG010000243.1:0-3198 GCA_964361365.1 uncultured Ignavibacteriaceae bacterium
AGTCGTGGGTATGACAAACTTAAGGTTCAAATCTGAACCGTTTTAACGGTTTCCGCGAAACAAAGCGGTCAACTTGTGTAAAGATATTTTACTGAATTCTCAACAGGAGCAACGATGAGTACGCTTTTTTCTTTTCTCACTTTTTTTTGTGTCGCGCTTTCCGATACTGGGTCGTACGCAGACGTGCCGCCGGATCGCCAGTCGCTTCTGAACGCCGAAGGAATGGGAATGGCCAGTTATGCGGAGATGAACAGCTATCCCGGTCCGAAACACGTCATCGAGTTGAAGGATCAGCTTGGCCTTACAGCAGACCAATTGAGAAAGACGGAGGGACTCATGAAGGGCGTCGAGCTTTCAGGCAAGCTGACCGGACAGGA
This sequence comes from uncultured Ignavibacteriaceae bacterium, assembly GCA_964361365.1. Taxonomy (GTDB): domain Bacteria; phylum Bacteroidota; class Ignavibacteria; order UBA10030; family UBA10030; genus JANOGR01. The sequence goes on from CAYIBG010000243.1 coordinate 378, forward strand.
AATTGTCCATGATGAGGAGGAGCTTTACAAATTGTTCGAGGGCGGCAAAGCCAATGACAGGACGGTCCGGGCCAGAGTCGAGAGAATCGGTAAGTTGCGCGGTGAACTGCGTTTCATCCATCTGCAGGCCCATGTCAAGATGAAACAAATTTTATCCGTTAATCAGATTCAGCGTTACAACGAGCTCAGAGGACATGGCAGCCACTAAGAAGCCGATACCGCCCACCAAGGTTACGCGCGACATCCTGCTGAAAGCAAAGCAATTCGGCTTTTCGGACCGTCAGCTTGCGCACATGTGGGGAACGAAGGAAAAAATTGTTCGGCAGCTGCGCAAACAGCATGGGGTTCTACCAGTCTTCAAGACCGTCGACACCTGTGCGGCGGAGTTTCAAGCCAGCACGCCGTATCATTATTCCACCTACGAGCAGGAGAATGAGTCCGTGAGGAGCGATAGGAAAAAAGTGATCATTCTCGGCGGCGGCCCAAACCGCATCGGCCAGGGAATCGAATTCGACTACTGCTGTGTCCACGGCGTCTATGCCCTCGCGGAAGAAGGCATCGAGACGATCATGATTAACTGCAACCCCGAAACAGTCTCGACCGATTACGATACGACCGACAAGCTGTATTTTGAGCCTCTGACACTCGAAGACGTCCTGAACATTTGTGACCACGAACAGCCTTATGGAGTCATTGTGAGTTTTGGCGGTCAGACGCCTTTGAAAATCGCCAAGGCGCTGGAAGAAAACGGAGTCAAGATTCTTGGAACTTCACCCGAAGGCATTGACATTGCCGAAGATCGAGAACGGTTCGGGTCGCTGCTCAGAAAACTGAAAATCTCGCATCCCAAGTATGGAACGGCATATTCCGTGAACAACGCGGTTCTTGTCGCAGAACAGATCGGACATCCGGTGCTCGTGAGGCCATCCTACGTGCTCGGCGGGCGGGCAATGGAAATTTGTTACAGCAATGAATCCGTACGCGAGTACATGAAGAAGGCCGTCGACGTTTCGCCGGACCATCCGGTGCTCATCGACAAGTTTCTTGAAGATGCATTCGAGTATGACGTCGATTCCGTCTGTGACGGGAAGGATGTCATGATCGGCGGCGTGATGGAGCACATCGAGGAAGCGGGGATCCATTCGGGGGACAGCTCGTGCGTGCTTCCTCCCTACATGATCTCCGAAAAGAATTTTGAAGAAATGATCTCTTACACAACAAGACTTGCCAGGGCGCTGAAAGTCGTGGGCCTCATGAACGTTCAGTTTGCTGTGAAAGAAGGAGTGGTGTATGTTCTCGAAGTGAACCCCCGGGCTTCACGCACCGTGCCGTTTGTCAGCAAAGCAACGGGAGTCCCTCTTGCAAAAATCGCTGCAAAGGTGATGGTTGGCAAAACGTTGGAGGAACTGGGTTTCAAGGACTACGATTTCAGGAAGGTGAAACATGTTTCCGTGAAAGAAGCCGTGTTTCCGTTTTCGAAATTCCCCCGCGTGCCCGTCTATCTTGGCCCGGAGATGCGGTCAACGGGGGAGGTGATGGGAATCTCGGAAAGCTTTGGTGGGGCCGTAGCAAAGTCCCAGATTGGCGCCGGCAACGCGTTGCCGACGGAAGGACGGGTATTCATCAGTGTGAACGACAGTGATAAGAACGATATCACACTCAACATTGTGCGCGAATTTGTCCAACTTGGTTTCTCTATGATCGCGACAGAGGGGACGGCAAAGTTTCTCAATGAAAATAGCATTTCGTGCGATAGCGTATACAAGGTTGGCGAGGGAAGGCCAAACGTTGTGGATGCGATCAAAAACGGCGAAATCCAACTTATTATCAACACACCGATGGGAGAGGTTTCCCGGTATGACGAATACGCCATAGGATGGGCGGCAATTGAGAACAAAGTGGCTTTCATAACAACGCTGTCCGCCGCATCGACGGCTGTGAAAGGAATTCAGAAACAGAAGGAGGGCGACCTCGGCGTGAAGAGTTTGCAGGAATACCTGGCAGAGATGGCGTAGGAGAAAGTTCTTGTTATACTGTGTGTTGCAGTCTAGTCAGTAGTTAGGCGCGTAACGTCGCTCTTTTGAGAATCGCAGGTGGCCACATGACAGGGAATCTGATCACGCTCGACGTGCGAACGCGTGGAGCGTGGCGGCAGTGGCTTGCGAGGCACCACGCGTCAAGCCCCGGCATTTGGCTCGTCCGTCATAAGCAACACTGCGGCGTCAAGTCGATGCCCTATGAAGACGTCGTTTGCGAGGCGCTCTGCTTCGGGTGGATCGACAGTCTCATAAAACGCCTGGACGACGACCGCTACGCCATCAAAGTCACGCCGCGCAAAGGGACGAGCAAATGGTCGGACATCAACCGGAAACGTTGGAAGCAACTCAAAGCGGCCGGCCGGCTTGCGCCTCCCGGCCTCGCTGCGGCTCCTACGGCAAACAGCTACACGCCACATGCTGCGATCCCGGAACTCCCGGCCTACATTGCCAAGGCGTTCAAGGCGAATCTCAGAGCCTGGCAACACTTCCAGGCGCTTGCTCGGACGTACCGGCGCGATTTCGTCGTGTGGATTCACACGGCCAAACGACCTGAGACGCGAGACAGGCGTATCCGCCAGTCGATCGAGCTACTCTCGGCCGGCAAGAAGCTCGGCTTGAAATGAACTACGCTTCCAGGTTGGCCCGCTGCCTAACGAGGGCTGCAGCAGACGGGTGCCGTTACGCGCCTAACCAGTCGCTCCCGCCATTGAGATTGGCGGGCAGGCAAGCTGACGGAATGAAAATGGGCGAAAATCCGCCGCGCAAGAACAGAAAATTGGTTA
>CAYIBG010000244.1:0-3182 GCA_964361365.1 uncultured Ignavibacteriaceae bacterium
CGATAATGTAGTTTCTCAGCACCTCGACATCGAAGCCAGGATAGACTCGAAAGACCTTAATGACGGAGCTCTCAAAATTCACAAGATCGTCAGGCCCATGCTGGCCGACCAGCTGCACGGCACTCAAATTGACGGTTTTGATGACCTCGAGGATTCTTTTTCGGCTCGCATTGACAAAGACGCCAATCTTCGATTTATGCTCCGACAGCTTGGAGACAATGTCCTGCGCCCGATCCATCGTTACAAATCTCGGACTTCGCTCGTAAAAATTCAGTCCAATCGCATCCGCCCCGCATTCCAGCGCAAACTGGGCGTCTTCAACGTTCGTTACGCCGCATATTTTCACAAAAAGATCCTGATTGACCATTATCAATGCACCAGTTCTCTCAGGGTTTTTGCTCGATCCTGGGATTTCATAAGACCCTCCCCGATGAGAACTGCGTCGAACCCGGCCTTCTGTAGGCGCCCTATATCGTTCGAATTCATGATGCCGCTTTCACTCACTGAAATCGCCTTGGGGTTTACGTGAGACCGTAGCTCTAAAGAACGCTCCAGCGAGACTTCAAACGTGTCCAGATCACGGTTATTGATACCGATGATTTCGGCGCCGATTTCATTCGCGACGTCGACTTCTTCTCGTGTATGAGCTTCCACCAACACGTCCAACTGAACCGCTTTTGCACATCGGTAGAGATGCTCCAGGTCCTTTTTCGGAAGAGCTTTGACAATCAACAAGATGGCATCTGCGCCAAGAAACCTCGATTCGTACACCTGATATTCGTCCAGGATAAAATCCTTTCGAAGCACCGGCAAATTGCAAATACCCTTGACGTCGGCGATAAATTCCGGCTTCCCTTGGAAGAACCTCTCGTCGGTCAATACCGATAACGCCCTGGCCCCTCCTGATTGGAATTCCTTTGCCAACGACCGATGGTCGAAGTCATGACTCAGAACACCACGCGATGGAGACGCTTTCTTTATTTCCGCAATGACGCTCAGGCCATCTCCGCGAAGGGCTTGCGCAAACGATCGAGGGGACTCCGCTTCCGCTATCCCCTTGATAAGTTCCTCCTGAGATCGTTGGTCTTTCATTTCCTTGATCTCTGTCCGCTTGTGCAACAGGATGGTGTCCAGCACGCTCACGTCCGCACTTCTCCCCCATGCGCCTTGCCGAGGGGTGTTATTTTAACCTGTCGAATCCGCCGGGCACTCTTGCTGAGAATGGTGAACTGGAAATCACCGAACTTTATCTCCTCGTTTATCTCGGGGAGCTTGCCGCTCAGTTTCTGCAAAAAGCCGGCGATCGTGCCATAGTCGGAGGCTTCAGGAATACTCGCATTAAACTGTTTGTTGAACTCGTCAATCCCCATGGCCGCATCCACGGCAGTTGACCCATCCATTGCCTTCTCGGAAACGCGGGCAACTTCGTCGTACTCATCGAGGATCTCACCGACGATTTCTTCAATGATATCCTCCATCGTAATCAATCCCTCCGTCCCGCCGTACTCGTCCACGACGATCGCAAGGTGGACCTTTCTAAGCTGGAGCTCCTTGAGCAACTGACTGATCTTCTTTGATTCAGGAACCACATAGACGGGTCGAATGATATCCTGCAAAATAATCAGATCGCGGTGTTCCAGCAAACTCAGCAAGTCTTTCGTATAAATGACCCCAACGACGTTATCGATCGTACCTCGGTACACCGGAATCCGGGAATAGCCTTCGTCGATGACTTTCCGCATGAGCTTCTCGGTGGGCATTGCAATGTCGACTGCAATGATGTCGGGCCTCGGCACCATGATCTCTTTTACGGTGATATCCGAGAACTCAAGAATGCTCTTGATAAGCTCGTGTTCCGCCTTATCCAAAGCGCCGCTCTGAGTTCCGGCATCAAGCACATCACGGAGCTCTTGCTCGGAGAGCTCAGCCTTCAAAAGGCCGCTCTTGATGAGCATGTTCTTGAGCATGCGCTTACCGGCGCTCAATCTCACTTTTACGAGTTTGTCGCGTCGACCCATTCTTGAAGTTTCTTATTGGCTTTTCCGCTGTCGATCACCTGACGCGCCAGGGCAATTCCTTCTTTTATGGAAGGAGCTTTTCCCGCCACAAAAATCCCCGCCCCGGCATTGAGAAGAGCAATCTCGCGAGAAGCGCCGTTGTGACCTTCCAAAATCCGACGTGTCATTGCCGCGTTCTCCTCTGCATCTCCACCCTTCAGTCCCTCCATGCTTGTCACCTCGACGCCAACATCTCTCGGATGCAGCGTATAGGTTCTCACTTCCCCATTCCGGAGTTCGCTTACTTTCGAAGTTCCCAGAGTCGTAAGTTCGTCAAAGCCGCCTTCACCGTGGACAATCAGTGCGTGGTCTGTCCCAAGCTGCTGAAGCACAGCCGCCATAGTTTCTGTGAGCATGGGATGAAACACTCCCATAAGATGGCGTCGGGCGCCCGCAGGGTTTGTCAGAGGTCCGAGAATATTGAAAATTGTCCGAATACCCAAATCCTTGCGAACACCGGCCGCATATTTCATGGCTTGATGCATCATCGGCGCGAAGAGGAAGGTGATTCCAACATCATCGAGGACACGGGATACTTTTTCAGACGGGATCTCGATGTTGATGCCCAGAGCCTTCAGCACATCTGCACTGCCACATTTGCTCGAGACGGCACGATTTCCGTGCTTTGCCACCGCAGCACCTGCCGCACTTGCGATGATCGCTGCTGTTGTCGAGATATTGAACGTGCCGCTCGCATCACCGCCTGTACCGCACGTGTCGATGACATCCTTGCGCTTTGTTTGGATCCTCACAGACTTCTCGCGCATCGACTGCGCACAACCGGCAATTTCCTCCACCGATTCACCCTTAATGCGCAATGCCATTAGAAAGCCGGAAATCTGCGAATCTGAAGCCTGACCAGTCATGATGTCGTTCATCGTTTCGTACGCTTCGGCTCTGGAAAGGCCCTTTTTGTCTGCCAGCTTTGTGAGTGCTTCTTTAATCATGGTGTAAGGAAGGGCCTTCTGAACTTAAAAAGGCCGTATAAACATAAATATAGCCACCCGGCGTACAAAATGCGTTGACCTTGCTTTCAACTGCTTCTTTAATAAATGATCTCCTCGAGAAAAAGCCCATGGGCCGGCGCCGCCATTCCCGCCGCACTTCGATTCTTCGAGTTCATGA
>CAYIBG010000245.1:0-1546 GCA_964361365.1 uncultured Ignavibacteriaceae bacterium
GGTCGGTTTCAATGATCTGAAACTTCAGCGAGGAAGAGCCGCAGTTTAAAACGAGAATGTTCATAAAATAGTAAGAAGTGAGAAGTGAAACGTCAGACGCGAAAAGCTACAATAACGTACGCGTTTATTCCAGTAAACTCAATAATTCACTTTGTCGGTTTTTTGCAGTATCTTCTGCAACAAATTCATCACAAGGAGGACCCGTGAGAATTGTTCGATGCTTTACAGCATTTTTTGTCATGTTCATCATGCTTTCCATCCACGACACTGCGCGTGGACAGAGCTCGACATATTTCAACATTCAAAAGGTTGCTGAGGGCGTGTACGCAGCGATTGCAAAACCGGGCGTTCTTTGCAACGGAGCCTTCGTTGTCACCAACGATGGCGTCCTTGTGGTCGATACGCACTTGCGGCCGTCGTGGGCGAAAGATCTGATCGGCGCAATTGGAAAAATCACAAGCCAGCCGGTTCGTTACGTGATCAACACACACTGGCACGGCGACCACACGCAAGGCAACAAGGCTTATGAAGCTGCGTTCCCTCACGGCACGGAGTTCATCTCGCATCACAATACGCGGGATGACATCATCGCAAAGGCGATACCGAATATCAAGACAAACCTCGACAGTCTCCCGGTACAGATTGGCAGACTGAAGGCACGATTCGAAAGCGGCAAGCGGCCGGATGGATCCATGATGAACGACAGCATGAAGGCGGCCCTCAAAACACAGATTGAAAGCCAGGAAGCGTACCTCGTTGAACTGAAAACGCTCGAAATCACGGTCCCGAACCTGACGTTTGACCGGAGCTTGATCCTTTGGAAAGACGACAGGCAAATCCAGATCCTGTATTTCGGCGAAGCACACACAAGAGGAGACGTCGTGATTTACCTGCCGAGAGAAAAAATTCTCGTCACCGGCGACTTGCTGACAGGCGGGCTGCCGTTCATGCGCGACGCCGTGCCGCTCGCGTGGGGGCAGACACTCGAGGGAGTTGCCAAGCTCGATATCGAGCAAGTCCTCCCGGGCCATGGAGAAGTACAAAAGGGGAAGGAGAGACTCAACCTGGTCGTAAAATATCTGAACGACCTGTACCCGGCAGTAAAGGCACAGATGGACAAGGGTGCGCCCGTGGAAGAAGCGGTGAAGGCTGTGGGAGACCAGCTCGAACCGAAATACGGAAAAGACTTTACGAATTTCAGGCAGGGACTCGGCGGGACGCTCGGCAATGTGACGAAAACGTACGAGGCGTTGAAAGGGAAAAAATAGGAGCTCACGCTGAGCGTAGTCGAAGCGTGCAGTTGCCTGTGCATCCCTCGACTCCGCTCGGGATGATCGTTGTCTCTTATGCAAAAACCGCCATTCTGGATCATTCCCGTCATCGTCATATCGCAATTCGCCGGAACATCACTTTGGTTTGCCGGGAATGCAATTCTTCCTGATCTACAGAAACAATGGGGCCTTATTGGCGAGTCGCTGGGCGCGATCACATCTGCCGTACAGTTCGGGTTTATCGTCGGGACGCTTGTCTTCGCATTTTTTGCAAT
>CAYIBG010000245.1:1646-3165 GCA_964361365.1 uncultured Ignavibacteriaceae bacterium
CCGCATCTGGTCAAAGGAACGAAGTTCAGCCTTCGCGCATTTCCGGTCATATTCAGGTCGGAAGGGTTCCGGGATGCAACGTTCGGATACTTCGGCCACATGTGGGAATTGTACACCATGTATGCGTTCATTCCGGTTGTGCTCACCGTGTACGTCGCATCTCATCCAGCGGAGAGCATCAACGTTCCTTTCTGGTCGTTTTGCATCATTGGAGCCGGAAGCATCGGCTGTATCGGCGGCGGTGTGCTTTCAAAAAAAATTGGCAGCGCGAAGGTGGCTTTTACCCAGCTCCTTGCGTCTGCCATCTGCTGTCTGCTTTCTCCCTTTGTGTTCCGTTTTTCGCTCGAGCTCTTTCTAGTATTCCTTGTGTTCTGGGGAATCGTTGTGGTCGGAGATTCTCCGCAGTACTCGGCGCTCGTGGGGATGAAGGCTCCGAAGGAATACGTCGGCTCGGCGCTCACAATTATGAACTGCATCGGGTTTTCCATTACCATTGTCAGCATCCAGGCGACAAGCTATCTGACATCATTTGTCAAGCCGGAGTTTCTGTTGTTTTTTCTCGTTATCGGACCGCTTCTGGGCCTGAGGTGGCTGTGGCCCCTGGTGCGTTCATCAGGAGTGAATTATGGAAAAAATCAATCTCAAGCAGAAGTTCAGCCTGTTTCAAGATCAGTGGAGCCCTAAGATCGTCGGCGAGCTGAACGGCCAATTTGTAAAGCTCGCAAAAATGAAAGGCGAGTTCCAGTGGCATCACCACGACGACGAGGACGAGTTGTTTCTTGTCGTCAAAGGAGCGTTCACCATGAGGCTGAAGGACGGCGACATCGTTGTCAGCGAAGGCGAGCTTATCATCATCCCCCGCGGAGTCGAACATTGTCCTGTCGCTGAAGAAGAGGCGCACATTTTGCTGTTTGAACCGAAGTCGACTCTGAATACAGGAAATGTCTGGAGCGATCGGACGGTGGAGAAGTTGGGGTGGGTGTGATTGCTCGAATCAGAAAGGTAGCATCATCCGACCTCCTTGTTTTCCCCCTTCGGAAGGGGGAAATACAAATGGGGTCAGCCAATAAGTATGAGGAAAACGTCATTTGAAGAAATTCACTCTCAAACCGCGTCCAGGGGACAATCTCCACCTCGTCCAACCGCAGCATTTCACTATCAACTACAAACAGCAATTAAACCCTGCACAGTATGAAGCCGTGTCATCTCTGGATGGGCCTCATCTGATCATCGCCGGGGCGGGGACGGGGAAGACCCGGACGATCGTTTTTCGCGTTGCGTATCTTGTCGAAATGGGCATCAAGCCGGACAATGTCCTCTTGCTGACGTTCACACGCAAGGCAGCGCAGCAAATGCTCCGGAAAGCAGCCATCATCCTCGATAATCGCTGCGAGAATGTTGCAGGAGGGACGTTTCACTCGTTTGCAAATAACATCCTTCGAAAGTATTCCAACGTCATCGGCTATGAGCGGAATTATACCATCCTGGACCAGACCGACGCGGAAGACGTCGTGAACCT
>CAYIBG010000246.1:0-3164 GCA_964361365.1 uncultured Ignavibacteriaceae bacterium
CTCTTCCGATCTGTCCGTGATTCCAAGGTCTTCAAAAAGAGTTTGAAACAGGGGAGTTGTCTCAAGGGCGCTATTGGGGCCGGTTTCAATAAGCCAGCCGTCATTATGAATTGTTCGCATGGTTCCGCCAACGTGCGAGTCTTTTTCCAGAACCAGGACATCATGTCCCGCCTTGTGTAGCCACCACGCTGTGGCCAAACCTGAAATCCCTGCGCCGATGACAACGACTTGCGGCATATCAATTTCCGATTTCGAGTTGCTTCACGACGAGGTCTGCCAAGCAATCGATGAATTTCTTGTTCCGGATCAGCGCTGGCATCATTTCGAAACTTTTTATCCCAAGCTCTTTTGCTTCTTCCCGCGCTTCAATGTTGATCTCAGAAAGCGTCTCGATGTGGTCCGTGACGAATGAAATCGGAATCACAACGAGATGAGAAACGTTTTGAGCTGCGAGGTCCTCGATTGTTTTCGTAAGCGAGGGTTCGAGCCATTTTTGCGGACCAACTTTGCTCTGAAAACAAAGATGGTGCAGAAGTCCCCAGGCGCCTTTTTCGACAATCAGCTCGTACGTGCGCTTGATGTGGTTTGGATAGGGGTCGCCGGCTTTTATGAAGGACATCGGGATTCCATGAGCGCTGAAAACGAAATGCACTTTTTTCTGGTCCTCTTTCGGCAAGCGAGCGAGGGCAAGATTGACATGCTCAACCATCGCTTCGATGTAGAGCGGATGGTCGTAGTAGTTGTCAACAAGCTTTGTGCTGACGCTGTTATAGCGAAGACGATGTGTTACGCGTTTCCATTCGTTCACGCTTGAGCCGGTCGTCGCTTTGGAGTAATGAGGGTATAAGGGGAGCAGCACAACTTCTTCGGTTTGGCTCTCCAAAAGTTTTTTCACGACTTCATCCGTCATCGGATGCCAGTATCGCATAGCGATATGTACGTCCACGTCGATTCCGAGTTCATCGAGGGCGCTTTTCAAGCTTTCTGCCTGAAGTTGCGTCTGCTTCAGGATGGGAGACTTTGCGCCGATCCTTTTGTAGAGATCCTGGACTTTGGGAGCGCGTCGTGAAGAAATGATGTGAGCAAGCGGTTTGCGGAACAAAAAAGCCCCTGGTAAGTCGATGATGTCGGGGTCGCAAAACAGATTGTACAAGAAAGGCTGAACCGCATCGAGTGAGTCCGGGCCTCCTAGCTGAAAAAGAACAACCGCGATTTTTTTCCTGTTCATACCTGCTACGTTACCCAGTCTTTTGGTTTTGTCAACACTTCGAGAAGTTTGGCCTCCCGTGAGTTGGGTTTGGGTTGAACGTTGTATCTCCACTGAACCGCGGGCGGCAGCGACATCAAAATCGATTCAATTCTTCCTTCGGTCTCGAGGCCGAAGAGAGTTCCGCGGTCATACACGAGATTAAACTCCACGTATCGTCCGCGGCGGTGGAGCTGCCATTGCCGCTCCGCCTCGCCCCAAGGATCCTTCAGTCTGTTGCTCACGATAGGAATGTAAGCTTCGAGGAACGCGTTGCCGACATCCTGAATAAAGGCGAACGTTTGTTCGGGCTGGTCGCGGAGGTCGTCGAAGAAAATCCCGCCCACACCCCGCTCCTCCTGTCGATGTTTAATAAAGAAATACTCGTCGCACCATTTCTTGAAGTTCGGATAATACGACGGTTTGTGCTTGTCGCAGACCCGCTTGAGCGTCGTGTGAAAATGGACGACGTCCTGTTCGTTCAGGTAATACGGCGTAAGATCCGCGCCGCCGCCGAACCAACGGTCGTCGTTCTCGAGCTGGAGATACCGGAGGTTAAAGTGAACCGTTGGAATCATCGGATTGCAGGGATGTAGTACAACCGAGATTCCCGTTGCCTGAAACGCCTGCGGCGTAACCTTGAGCCGTTGTGCGAGCTTCTCGCTGAGCCCTCCCCGGACGTCGGAAAAGTTCACGCCGCCTTTTTCAAACACGCCGCCCTGTTCGATGATTCTCGTATCACCTCCGCCGCCGTGAGGATGAGACCACCGGTCGATCGAAAATATCCTTTGGCCGTCCACCTTCTCAACGGTCGAGCAAATTGTTTCCTGAAGCTCTTTAAAAAAAGTGGAAGCACGCGATTTGAGTAAGACTTTTTCTGACGTCAACGCTTCCATGACTACCTGTTGTACTGGACGCTGAATTTCTTTACTGCATTGACAAACACTTGTACGTTCTCCACCGGCGTATCCGGCAGAATTCCATGCCCAAGATTGAAGATATGTCCATTGCCCTTCCCAAATTTTTCCAGAATCGTTTGCACGCCTTTCTCAATCCTTTCCGGCGGCGCAAAGAGCATCACAGGGTCAAGGTTCCCCTGAAGAGCAGCATAGCTCCCAATCATTTCCCTCGCTTTTCCAATGTCGATTTTCCAGTCGAGGCCCACAACATTTGCACCAGTGTCCGCGATCTTTTCGAGCGAATGTCCGCAGTCTTTGCAAAACACAATAACGGGAGCGCCGTTTGTTTTCAACAGGGAAAGAACTTGCTTGATATAACGAAGGGAAAATTCCTCGAACTCTTGTTGTCCGAGTATTCCGCCCCATGTATCAAAGATCTGAACAGCCTGTGCGCCAGCTTCGATCTGGCCGTTCAGGTATGCCGCGACGGCGCGGGCAAGTTTGTCCAGAAGGGCATGAGCATCTTTCGGCGAAGAAAAGGCCAATTCTTTTGCGAAGCGAAAATCCTTCGAGCCTTTTCCTTCCACCATGTAGGCGGCGAGAGTCCAGGGCGAACCCGCGAAACCGATGAGCGGCACTTTGTTCTTCAAACCTTGTCGAGCGGTTCTGATTGCTTCCATCACAAACTTCAGCCTGGAATGGGGGTCCGGAACAGCGAGTTTGTCGATTTCCTCTCGAGATCGAATTGGAGTTGGAAAACGCGGGCCGCCTTGGCCTTCTTCGACGATGAGTTCCATGCCCATGGCTTCGGGAACGACGAGAATATCCGAGAAGATAATTGCCGCATCAACGCCGAGAATATCCACAGGCTGAGTAGTAACCTCAGCGGCGAGATCCGGAGTTTTACACAGGGTAAGGAAATCCACTTTTTCCCGGACGCGGCGATATTCCGGCAAATAACGCCCCGCCTGACGCATGAACCACACCGGAGTTCGCTCCACATCCTCGCGCTTGCAGGC
>CAYIBG010000247.1:0-3163 GCA_964361365.1 uncultured Ignavibacteriaceae bacterium
TGAATCCTGAAGCGCTGTGGATTCAGACTGGCCGCCGTCATATACCGAATTTCATCCTGAGCATCAAGGAGCGCGACCTTGTCCTCGCTCCAACCCACGAGGAAGTCATCGCCTGGATCGCAAGCATGCATATCCAATCCTACAAGGACTTGCCCCAGATCTGGTATCAGATTCAAACAAAGTTCCGCAATGAGCCCCGTCCCAGGTCAGGCGTGCTTCGGGGACGACAGTTCATCATGAAAGACTCTTACAGCCTTGACCGATCATGGGAAGACCTCGACAAAAGCTATGAGGCCCATGCCGAAGCGTATCGCAAGATTTTTACACGGTGCGAGCTGAAGTTTTTCGAGGTCAAGGCTTCGAGCGGGGCGATGGGCGGCACGGGTTCTCAGGAATTCATGGTCGAATCGGAGTTTGGCGAAGATACAGTCGTGCTCTGCCAAAAATGCGACTATGCGGCAAATCTTGAAATTGCTTCTTCCAAGGCGATGCCCGCCCGGCGATCAAACGACGGAAAAGCCGTCGAAGAAATCCACACGCCCAACGTCAAAACAATCGACGAATTGGCCAGTTTTTTGAAGGCCGACCATTTGTGCCTCGCCAAGTCTCTGGTGTACAAGCACAACGGCAAGCCTCTCCTGATTCTGATGGTGGGCAACGACCAGTTGAACGAAGCGAAGCTGACATCTGCCCTGGGTGGTGGAACGATTGAGCCGTTTGAGGCAGGACAACTACAGGAGTTGACGGGCGCCGACGGAGGTTCGATCGGACCCATGGGGCTCAAAGGCTTCCGCATCATTGCGGATAAACGACTGGAAGGAGCGAACGACCTTATCAGCGGTGCGAATCGCAACGACTACCATCTCAGGAATATCGACATGCAACGAGATGTGAAAGTCGACGGCTATTTCGACCTTCGAACTGTGGAGGACGGAGAGGCCTGTACGAAATGCGGCTCAAAGCTTAAGGTCTCTCACGGAATCGAACTCGGCCATATTTTCAAACTGGGAACGAAGTACGCTGAGGCGCTCAACGTGACTTTCCTCGATGAGAATGGCGAAAAGAAACCCGTGATCATGGGCAGTTACGGAATCGGCGTTGAGAGAATCATCGCGTGCCACATCGAACAAAGTCGCGATGAGCACGGCATTATATGGAATAAAGCGCTTGCTCCGTATGCTGTGCACGTGATTGCTATAAGTATGAACAACAAGGATATCGTGCTGACATCAAACCAGGTGTATCAGAAACTGACTGAAGCTGGTATTGAGACTCTGTTCGACGACCGTCCAAACGTGACCCCCGGTTTCAAGTTCAAAGATGCCGATTTGCTGGGTATGCCTCTTCAAGTCATTGTCGGCGAGAAGGGCCTCAAGAATCATCAAATCGAGATTAAGAAACGGAAAACGGGCGAACGCATCATGGTTGGCATCGATGATGCGCTGACAAAAATCAAGCAACTTCTTGCGGAATAAAGTTTCCAATCGTTGAGGTTAGGGGAAGGCCTATTTTAGTCGAAGAGAAAAAGACTTCCAAAGAAGTCGCCTCGGTACGCAATCCATGGGATGGTTCGATCGTCGGCACAGTTTTGCTCGCGACGGACTCAGACGCGAGAGGCGCAGTCGACAAAACACTCGCAGGGTTTCAGAAATCAAAGCTGCTGTCGAGTCATGAGCGTTGGCAAATCCTTTCCACCATCTCCGCCCGGATAAAGGACGAGAAGGAAGCCTTCGCCAGACTGATTACAGCAGAGGTGGGGAAGCCAATTCAGTGGTCACGAATTGAGGTAGACCGTGCGGCGTTGACCTTTCAACTTGCAGCCGAGGAGGCGAGAAGAATTGGAGGGGAAGCGATCCCTCTCGACTTGAATGTTAACACGAAGGGTCGGTTCGGCATTGTAAGAAGGTTTCCGCTCGGCATCATTCTCTGTATCACTCCGTTCAACTATCCGCTCAACCTGGCGGCGCACAAAATCGCGCCTGCGATGGCCGCAGGGAATACGTTCATCCTGAAGCCTCCGCCGCAAGCACCGCTCACAAGTTTGAAGCTTGGCGAAGTCATCGCCGCTTCAGGATTTCCACCAGATGCATTCAGCATATTGCCATGCTCAAACGCTGTGGCCGAAAAACTTGTGATGGATGAACGAATCAAGATGCTCAGTTTCACCGGCAGCAACACGGTGGGCTGGCAGCTGAAATCAAAGGCCGGTAAGAAAAAAGTCGTTCTCGAGCTCGGAGGGAATGCGGGAGTTATTGTCGACAAGAGTGCAAACCGGGAAGATGCCGTCAAAAAGAACGCTCTCGGCTCTTTCCTTTACGCAGGACAAGTCTGCATCAAAGTTCAGCGCATCTACGTTCATGATTCGATTTACCCGACTTACAGAGAAAAGTTCGTTCAAGCGGCGAAGTCTCTGAAGGCTGGCGACCCGAGCGATCCGGAAGTCCATGTGGGCCCGCTCATCGACGACGTTGCTGTGGAGCGTGTGGGTCAGTGGGTTTCCGAGGCTCAGAAGCTCGGTGCAACCGTGCTGGCGGGTGGGAAGCGGGAGGGCAACGTGTACCTGCCGACAGTCCTGGAAAATGTTCCCAATACGGCAAACGTGTTCTGCAAGGAAGTGTTTGGCCCTGTTGTGACATTGCACAAATTCAGCTCAATCGAGGAAGCCGTTACCGGTGTGAACGATTCAATTTTTGGCCTGCAGGCCGGCATTTTCTCTAACGACTATGACCACATCCTCTATGCCTATAACAATATCAACGCGGGGGCTGTGATCGTCAATGACAATCCTACATTCCGTGTGGACAACATGCCTTACGGTGGCATCAAGGACTCAGGCTTTGGCAGGGAAGGCGTAAAGTATTCGATTGAGGAAATGACTGAGCCGAAGCTCCTGGTGTTGGGTTAAGATGTTCATCTTCGATCTACAATCTCAATCGTATTGTGAATCAATTCATCCATCTCCATAATCACACCCATTACAGTCTACTTGACGGCGCTTCGACTATCGAAGGCCTGGTAAAAGCCGCGGTCGAAAACAACATGCCCGCGGTTGCGATCACGGACCACGGAGTCATGTTTGGGGCCATCGAGTTCTACAAGAAGGCGAAAAAAGCGGGCATCAAGCCCATCATCGGGTGCGAGGCGTACATCGTCACCAAGGGCA
>CAYIBG010000248.1:0-3138 GCA_964361365.1 uncultured Ignavibacteriaceae bacterium
ACAACGCCCGAAGCAGAATAGCCCAGTGATGAGGCTGCATCGAGCCGGGCGCGAACACGCCGGTACGTGTTGAGGATTCCAAACTGTTTGAATTGTTCCAGAACCTTTTGAACGAGTTCCGGATTTCGCTTCGCTTTCTCGAGGAGTGTCGATTTTCGGGCCGAGATCGATGAGCGCTCCGTACCGGGGCTGATGAGCGAAAAATGCGTTTGCACGAGAACGAACCCAGCCTTCAAGGTGGGGGCTGGAACACGGTCGATTCTGATTTCGCCGGTGTTGTTGTGTTGCGTTACTTGTTTCATCGTTATGTCGCCTCTCCATTTACGCCCTGTAGGGCCACGTCAGAAACTCGGACATGGTCTTTCAGAAAAAACCACAACCCGACAGCCATGGTAACGATATAGCCGACTTCATGAGTCACGATGGAATAACTCAGCGCCGTAATGCGGTCGACGCTGTAGAGATTCACCAAAGCCACCGTCAACAACGAATGGTATGTTCCCATTGCACCGGGGGCCGGCAGAACATAAGCAATGGAAGAAATCGTAAGAAGAACGACCGAAGCGCCAAAGTCCAGATGGAGCGGCCGGATCGAATCAAACGCGTAGAAGGGGATGAAGAGGCCGACGGCATACGTCCCTTGGAGTAAAAGGCTCAGGATGAACAGCATCAGGAAATGCTCCTTCATCTTCGAGACGCCAAACCCGGAAAGAAATGAATCCCGCAGCTTGTCAATCCGGCCGTGATAACGCTCCGGCAAAATCCTCGTCGCCATAGAGAGAACTTTGAAAATTGCATCTCCTTTGAAAAACAGAAAGGCAAAAAGGAGGAAGAATCCCACCGCGACGAGAATCAGGACCGGCCGTGGGAGGTTGAAGTAGTTGATAAACGGGTCGAGTGCGCCAGGATATAAGAACATGACGACAAGAACCAGAAAATAGAACGTCATGAAGTCGAGAATCCGTTCCACGACGACCGTGCCAAACGCGGAGCTTTTCGAGATGTTCTCAAGCTTCCCGATCACATACGGCCGGACGAGTTCTCCCACTCTCGGCAAAACATTGTTGATCATATACCCGATGAGTACCGCCGAGAACAAGTTGCGCTTGGAAAGATTCGGTTTGATGGGTGAGAGCAGATATTCCCATCGAACAGTCCGAAGCCAATACCCGAGGAACGTGACGGGAACCAGGAGTGAGAGGAGAAAGAAATTCGCCGCAAGAAGCGATTTCCAGAGATCCTGGAAACTCGTTCCTCGAAATGCGATGTAGAGAAACACGGCGGCGAGGAGAAATCCGGCGCCGGTGCGAAGGAGAGTCTTAAGCCTGGGAGCCATGAGCGATGTCGAGGGTCAACGCCGGAGATCCACGACTTCCGTACCCGTGGGCGGATGAAAGGTGAACGCCGTGTCCTTCACACTGGTGTTCAATTTCAGTTCCTTGATCGTGTAGGTCGTTTCCGTGTCGTTCACATCATTGAGAGCGATCTTGCGTACCGTCCAGCTGCTCTCTTCCACCCACATCTTCACCGACTTCACAAACGACCTGTCGTCTTTCGGGACAAGCTTCAAAACAAAAAGCGTTCCTGCTTTTGTTTTTTCAGAACCGAGCAGCGTGGCATAATAGTCAGAAGGAAGGTTCAGGACAAACTGATCCGGGGATATCGAATTCTTATTTTCTTTGTATGTATCGACCACGACCTGGTTATTGACGGGAGAGTATGCCCAAACGGTCAGGCCGTCTGTTACCAGCGTTTGATGCTCGGACTGAATTCGATATTTGTTCGGTTTCTTCATCGTCAGCGTGCCGTTGAACGTCTGCTCGATATTGGAGAAGCCGAATTTCACGAATTGAATAAACTGAGCCGTCGCGTCATCGATCATCTCATAGCGGCGTTGCATATGGTCCGTGACGATTTTGGCGCTGGGTTCTTGTGGTTGAGCGCGAACGGAAGCGGCCGCTGCCAGAACCATGCCGGCAACAACGATGAAACTATTCCTAACAGAAACGTTCACGAAAAGTCCTCTCCTTATACGAGGCTCTTCAGCACTGCCTCAAGTCCCGCTTCTGATTCCACGAGCACTTCCCTTGCCTTACTTCCGTCAAAACCGCCCACAATGCCCGCCTCCTCCAGCTGGTCGATGATCCTCGCTGCGCGGGAATATCCCACCTGAAGCCTGCGCTGCAGGATTGACACGGAACCTTGCTGGTGTCTCACAACAATGCGCGCTGCCTCTTCAAACAGGTCATCGCGGCTGCCGTCGCCCGAGGCCCCGACAGATCGCCGCTTTTCAAGCGCAGAAGGCAACTTCGTCGGGTTTTTGTATCCGCGTTGCTTGCCGATATGCGAGGTAATGCGTTCGACCTCTTCGGTGGAAATAAAGGCATTCTGCATCCTTATGGGCTTGGGGCTCCCCGGCGGTAAATAGAGCATATCCCCGTTGCCGAGTAATTGTTCGGCCCCGTTCATGTCAAGAATGGTGCGTGAATCGGTTTTCGATGAAACCTGGTAGGCAATGCGGGCGGGGAAATTTGCTTTGATGACGCCCGTGATGACATCGACAGACGGCCGCTGAGTTGCGAGCACGAGGTGGATGCCGACGGCGCGGGCAAGTTGCGCAAGGCGTGCGATGGGTTCTTCCACTTCGCGGGCGGCCGTAATCATCAGGTCTGCCAGTTCATCGATAATCACAACCAGGTACGGCATCTTTCGATGCTTGACGGTCTCGGTGTCCTGCAATCGGCCTGCCTTGATCCGCTCGTTGTAATCTGCAATGTTCCGCACCGCTGCCAGCGCGAGGCGGTCATAACGTTTTTCCATTTCCACCTCGACGCTCTTGAGCGCCAACACTGCATTGTTCGGGGTCGTGATAATTTCCTCGTCAATGTCAGGCGAAACGGCAAGGTAATGTTTGCCGAGCTTTCCGTAGAGAGAAAGCTCGATCTTTTTCGGGTCGATGATGACAAACTTGACGTCGCTCGGATGGAGCCGGTAGATCAGACTGGTCAGTATCGTATTGATGCCAACGCTCTTTCCCGACCCCGTCGATCCGGCAATCAACACATGGGGCATGCGGGTTAAATCGTCGACAAAAACCTCACCCGTGATCGTTTTTCCCAGCGCCAGCGGCAAAGCGGC
>CAYIBG010000249.1:0-3133 GCA_964361365.1 uncultured Ignavibacteriaceae bacterium
TGAGTCTTCGGGGGAGTTCTGTTGATCTCGTCGGCGAGGATGATATTCGCGAAAACAGGGCCGTGCACGAACTTGAATGATTTCTGGCCCGTGGAAACATTTTCCTCGATGATTTCCGTCCCGGTGATGTCGCTCGGCATCAAATCGGGTGTAAACTGGATGCGATTGAACTTGAGGTCGAGTACATCGGCGAGCGTTTTGATCAGCAAAGTTTTGGCTAAACCCGGGACTCCGACCAGCAGACAATGGCCGCGGGACAAAAGAGCAATCACCAGATGTTCGATGATGCTCACGTGGCCAACGATCACCTTGCCGATTTCGGCCCGAAGCTGATCGTAAGCCATCGAAAGACGTTTTACGGATTCTACGTCGCTCAAACTTTCACCTTCGACTAAAACCGTATTTCATAGAAGATACTTTTCTTCAGGCCGGCCACCCATTCCTGATTTGTGCGGTTCTTCTTCATATAAAGCGCCAGTTGTTCCACCCGGGTGAAATCGTCCTCAATATTCATGGCGTGTGATGGGATCCGTTTCCGCAGCCAAATGATCTGAAAGCCGTAACTCGCTCCCAGAGTGACTCGATGCGGCTGACTGATTTCTCCCGTCTTCATTTCTGTCACCACGGATGCAAAGTCCGCGGCGAGCTGGTCAACGGTGAGCTCCCCGAGGTCTCCGCCGAGCAGTTTGGATTCCTCATCCTCAGAATACTTTTTCGCGAGATCCAAAAAATGTTCACCTTTGAGAAAGCGTTCTCGCAATGCGCGAAGTTGCTGTACGGTTGTAGAATCGCTGGCAGCACCTTTTTCGATCTTGAGGAGAACATGCCTGGCTCGCACGGATTCCCCGCGCCGCCCAATCAGCTGGATGATGTGAAAACCGTACTGCGTTTTCACGATGCTGGAGATTTCGTTTTCCTTCAACGCAAACACGACCTCTTCGAACTCGCGCACAAAATCGCCGCGTTTCACCCAGCCGAGATCA
Organism: uncultured Ignavibacteriaceae bacterium; assembly: GCA_964361365.1. Taxonomy (GTDB): domain Bacteria; phylum Bacteroidota; class Ignavibacteria; order UBA10030; family UBA10030; genus JANOGR01. The sequence goes on from CAYIBG010000249.1 coordinate 984, forward strand.
CCTCCCCCGGAGGCTGAACCATCTTGCGAGTGGCGCTTTGCAAAATCGTCAAATTTGCCGCCCGCACGGATGCTGTCCAGAATCGCTTGCAATTTCTGGCGTGTCTGCAGCTGGTGGGAGGAATCCGCTTTTGGCACCATAAAGATGTGGCTCAGCGCGAACTCTTCCGGAACACGGGGCAAGCTGTCCTTAAACGTCGTAAAGAATTCCTCCGCTTCCCTGCGGCTGACGGTCAACGACGCCTCACGGGATTGCCGCACACGCTGGACCAGAAGTTGTTTCCGCATTTCGTCCCGGAATTCCCTTTTGATGCGGCTAATGGGCTTGCCATAGTATTGCTCAACCCGTTCCGTCGACCCGAGCTGGCGTGTGATATTCTGGATCTGCTGGTCCAATGCCTGGCTCACCTGATCGTCCGATACCTCGATGCTGTCGATGATGGCTTGCGCGAGGATCAGCTTCTCTGCCACCATGGCATCCAACACCTGGTGTTTCAAGTCTTCCTTCGTCGCATCGAGCTTGTTCTGAAGAGCGATGAAGTTGACCCGTTCGTTCAGCTCCGATTCGGTAATAATTTCTCTGTCCACCACCGCGACAATCCGGTCGATGAGCGTTTGAGAACGGCATAGGTTGAACGACGCGATCAGGAGAAACAAAAGGATCATTCGGGTTTTCATTTTCAGTCTAAAGGCTTGGTAAGGCTCACGGTATCGCTCACAGCCGAGCTCAGCAATACTTCAACGTTATGCTGGATACGAAGGTTCGCCAGCAGCGAGTCGTATATTCTTTTGCGCCGCTCGACGGCAATTCTTCCACGGATTTCATCTTCCACGAACTTCAGGTCAGCCCGTTGTCCCTGCCTGGAAAAGCGCCAGGTGATCAGCACATAATAACCGTCGGCGGTATTCACCGGGAACGAGGGTTCGCGGACCCCGATTCCCGCAGCCACGCGCCACAATTCAGGCGGGAAGAGCGAGGCCTGGGTATGATACACAGAATCAACGTGGGCACGGACCGACAATGCCTGGACGGGGTTTTCGAGCGTCAGCTTCAGCGCCTCAGCCCATACAACGCCGCGGAGCACTGAATTCCTGTACGCCGTCGCAGCGTCGCGCTGGACGAACAGCACATAACTGACAAGCGCAACATCGTTCGTGAGGTTGAATTCTTCCTTGTGGGTTTCAAAGTAGTCCCCGACTTCCTTGTCGGTTGCCCTCACGCTCCGGTCGTTGAACACTTCAATCTCCAGGAGAGCTTGAATGGCGAGCTGACGCCGTATCCTTTCGAGTCGCGAGCTGACGTTGTCGTTCCGGTCAAGGCCGCGCCGCACAGCCTCCCGGTACAGAATTTCGTCCGTCAGCCAGCGCTGGATATATTGCTGAAGCTGTGACTCGGAAATGGCTGTGGAATCGAGGTCTGCCCTGATATTGTCCATCGTCAACGTCTGGTCGTCGACGCGGGCGACCGCGTTCTTTGAAGAGCCTTCCCGACCACAGCCCCACGCTGCCAAAACAAAACAGACTACAAGAAACTCACTGTGCTTCAAGTCTTTTCACCTTGAACGCCTTCCCCACGGCATCTCTGTTCACCGTCACGGGATACTTCTTCTTGAGCGATTCCACCCACTCCAGCTCGCGTGTTTTTGCCGCTTGTTCCTGATATCCGCTTACCAACTCCGGTCCGGCTTCTTCGAACGTTTTCACTCGCGCGATATCCCGCCCGATCACTTTGATGATAGACCAGCCGTTTTCGTGTCGGAATATGGGACTCACACTGTCGATAACCATTTTACTTGCCCGAGCGGTGAGCTCGTTCAATGTTAACGGCTGGAATCCCCAAACGCCGAGCTTTTCACGATAACCCGTGCGCATGGTGTGCTCCTCGGCGACGGAGAGAAAATCTTCGCCGAATTGAAGTTTCCAATAAGCACGCTTCGCGACACTGTCTGAAGTGACAAAAATCTCGGCAAAGTTCACACGGTCTGGCCACCGGTATTTCTCTTTGTTCACATTATAAAACGGGCGTAGTACAGAATCATTCACAGCGAGTTTTTTCCAGATTTCATCCTGCTCGATCCGGTACAGGAGGATACCCTCGAGATATTCCTGCATGAGCCTCCCAAACGCCGGGTGACGGTTTATGGCGGCGCC
>CAYIBG010000250.1:0-3124 GCA_964361365.1 uncultured Ignavibacteriaceae bacterium
CTGCTGATGCTTGCAGAGAAAAATCCATCGGGTGCTGCTTGGATGCTCAGCGGAGTCGTCATGACAGGCTTGTTCTTCTCATGGCTTCGCTATCGAACCGACAACATCATTCTATGCGGCACCTTGCATGGGTTAGTGAATGGCTTTCTCAATGGCGCCGCCTTTGCCAGACGAGCGTATCTGTTACAATAAACGGAAGTATTGAATGCTCCAACTGCCAATACGAGCAATCATTGACAGCGACAGCGTCGCAGGTCACTTTTGACGACTGATCTTCCTCAGCACTTCCAACATGTCGGCAGGCAGCTCGGAATCAAACTTCATGTGCTCCTTGGTTGCAGGATGAATAAACCCGATTGTCTTCGCATGCAGCGCTTGCCTCGGAATGATCTTCAAAAGATTGGCTGCAAGTTGAGCACTCTTCCCTGATAGCCCCCCCCAGGTGTTCGCCTGACCACCGTACGTTGGGTCGCCGAATACCGGATGGCCGATGTGTGCGAGATGAACTCTGATCTGGTGAGTTCTTCCCGTCCTCAGTTTTACCTTCACAAGGGATAAGAAATCGAATTCCTTTTGCACTTCAAAGTCCGTTACAGCATGTTTCCCCTCTGATGTGACGGCAACTTTCTTACGGTCTTTCTTGCTCCTTCCCAGATTTGCCTCGATGGTTCCCTTCTTCTGTTTGAACTTGCCCCACACAAGAGCCCAGTATTCACGTTCGATGGTGCGCCGGGAAAATTGTTTCGCCAAAAACGTGTGCGCCGCATCTATTTTCGCAACCACCATGAGACCGCTCGTATCCTTATCAAGCCTGTGAACGATACCTGGACGAAGTCCTGCGTTGACGGTCGAGAGCCTGGCCGAGTGATAGAGCAGCGCGTTGACGAGCGTGCCCGTGTAATTGCCGTAAGCCGGGTGCGTCACCATGCCGGCGGGCTTGTTCACAACCATCAGTTGATCGTCCTCATAGAGAATCTCGACCGGGATGTTCTCAGGCAGCGCCTCAGTTCGTGGAGGCCTTGGAAAAGTGACGTCAATGACCTCATTCGGCGAAATCGGGTGGCTGGGCTTTACTCGTTTCCCGTCAACCAAAACCATCCCGCTTTCGATTGCCTTTTGGACCTTATTGCGCGTGGCATTTTCAACCTGATGGGTCAAATACACATCAAGCCGGGTTTTTGATTGTTTGGCTGGAACGACGATGCGAAGAGTCTGCCGCAGGTCCTGAAGTTCGGGCGGTTTGGTTTCGGCCCGGGCGGACATGTCAGGAAGGTGTTGTAGAGGAATTTCGTCCCGATTCGTCCGGCAAGCCGTTTTTCATTCCGTCCGTGGTTCCGGTAGAGGGCGTTGGAGTGGCAAGGGAAACGCGGGCTTCGTCAACGCTCGTGAATTTGCGATGGAAAACGAGGAGCGTGAGCACTCCCACGGAAACGGAGGCGTCGGCGATATTAAAAACTGGCCATCGGGAAATATGAAAATTCATGAATTCAATGTTAAAGAAGTCGACATCGACAAAATCGACAACTTTTCCGTAGAACAGCGATCCCTCACCGAAAATGACGCCATAGAAAATGCGGTCGATGAGGTTGCCCACAGCACCGCCCAAGATCATCGCGAGGGGAGTCCGTACGGCAAGCGATTCCTCCCGGATTTTGTATAAATAGAAAAGTATGCCACCGCTTGCGATAATGGAAAAAATGGTCAAAAATAAGCGGCCGCCGATGTCGATGCCGAACGCCATGCCGGGGTTCTCGATAAACGTCAGTCTTACAAGATCGCCGAGTATGGGAATACTGGCACCCAACTGCATCCCGCTGTGATAGAAGTCGAGGAAGGAGATTGAAAAGCCTTTCACTAACAGCTTCGTCAGCTGATCCAGGATCACGATAATTCCTGTTACATAAAGGATGCGCACGAACTCTCTGAGTCCTCCGTTCTTCTACTTACTTTTTTTCAATTTGCATTGAACGCAAAGCTGGGCATGCGGAACCGCTTTCAGCCTTTCTTTCTCAATGAGCTTTCCGCAATCCGTGCAGTACCCGTAATCCCCCTTCTCAATCCGCTTCAGAGCATCGTCAAGGTAATTCAGGAACTTTCCTTCCCGTGAGGCAAAGAGGAATGTTTTCTCCCGTTCCATTGCGTCCGTCCCCTGTTCCATGTGCAGGGAGTACGTGGAATTCTCCGAGACATACTCACCCGTCGTAACATCCATCATGCTCGACTTGAGAGACTCCAATTCTTCCAGAATCTCTTTCCTCTTATCCTGGATGATCTTTTTGAAATATTCCAGGTCGACTTTGCTGTAGCCCTTTCTCTGCTGAACTGGGGCTTTGAGAGGCGCGGCTTTAGCTTGCACCTTCGCTTGCCTGATTTTCAAAACTTTTACCGTTTTGACGACTTTCTTTTTTGGTACCGTCTTTTTCTTTGTCATCGCCATAACTCCCCTTAGAATAAAACCCGCTTAGATTCGCTCAACTCCGATTTCAGCCCGCTCTCCGTTGATATCTTCCGTAGTGTACGAAACGCTTCCGTTTCCGTCTCTTGTTACGTTACGGATCTCTGTCGCCAGGGTTTCCTGTTGCACGTAGGAAGCCATGCGGTCGAGCGCTTTCGAAAGCCGGTCTGAGGACTTGTAATAGATCTTGATGCGATCGGTCACTTCGAAACCGGAATTTTTCCTCAGATTCTGCACGCGATTGACAAATTCACGTGCCAGACCTTCTTCTACGAGTTCCTCGGTCAGCTCCGCATCGAGCGCAACCGTAACGGTTCCGTCGCTTTCGACCAGCCAGCCCTTGACATCTTCGTGGAGGATCTCCACATCCTCGGGCAACACTGTATAATCGCTACCATTTATTGAAAGTGCAAGTGTCCCGTGTTTCTGCAAAGCGCCGATTTCGGCGGATGTGAGTTCCCGAATTCGCCCCGCGACCACCTGCACAGATTTACCGTACTTCGGGCCGAGTGTTTTGAAATTCGGCTTGGCCTTTTTCCTGAAGATCCCCGATTCTTCCGTCACAAACTCGATGTCCTTGACGTTGATTTCTTCAAGAATGACTTCGCGCATTTGCTCGATTTCTTTCTTCTCACGGTCGGAATGCACAGGAATGAGAATCTTCCGGAG